>NZ_LBBT01000184.1 GCF_001006285.1 Paraclostridium benzoelyticum | reverse complement strand
ATATATATTTAAAACTTTGATATATAAACTTGAAAGGAGACATAATTATGTCATTAATCGATTTAGTATACGCTAGAGAAGTATTAGATTCAAGAGGAAACCCAACTGTAGAGGTTGAAGTAGTATTAGAAAGTGGAGTAACTGGTAGAGCTATAGTTCCATCAGGAGCATCAACAGGAGCTTTCGAAGCAGTTGAGTTAAGAGATGGAGATAAAGGAAGATACTTAGGAAAAGGTGTTGAGAAAGCTGTTGACAACGTTAACGAAATAATAGCACCTGAATTAGAAGGTATGGATGCAACAGACCAACCTGGGATAGATGGATTATTAATAGAATTAGATGGAACTCCAAACAAAGGTAAATTAGGAGCAAATGCTATATTAGGTGTTTCTATGGCTGTAGCTAGAGCTGCTGCTGAAGAAGTTGGTTTACCATTATTCCAATACATAGGTGGAGTAAATGCTAAGCAATTACCAGTTCCAATGATGAACATACTAAACGGTGGAGAGCATGCTGATAATAACGTAGACGTTCAAGAGTTCATGATATTACCAGTAGGTGCTAAATCTTTCAGAGAAGGATTAAGAATGGGAGCAGAAGTATTCCATTCATTAAAGAAAGTTTTAGGTGAAAAAGGATTAGCTTGTGGTGTTGGTGACGAGGGTGGATTCGCTCCAAACTTAGATTCAAACAGAGCTGCTTTAGAATTAATAGTTGAAGCTATATCAAAAGCTGGATACGAGCCAGGAAAAGACGTTATGTTAGGACTTGACGTTGCTGCTACAGAAATGTACAACAAAGAAACTAAAAAATACGTTTTAGCTGGAGAAGGAAAAGAATTAACTTCTGCTGAAATGGTTGATTTATATGAAGATTGGGCTAACAACTTCCCTATAATAACTATAGAAGATGGATTAGACGAAGAAGATTGGGATGGATGGAAAGTATTAACTGACAGATTAGGAAACAAATTACAATTAGTTGGAGACGACTTATTTGTTACTAATACTGAAAGATTAGAAAGAGGAATAGAAGCTGGTGTAGCAAACTCTATACTAGTAAAAGTTAACCAAATAGGTACTTTAACTGAGACTTTAGATGCTATAGAAATGGCTAAGAGAGCTGGATACACTGCAGTTATATCTCATAGATCTGGAGAAACTGAAGATACTACTATAGCTGACTTAGCAGTAGCTGTAAATGCTGGTCAAATAAAAACTGGTGCTCCATCAAGAACTGATAGAGTTGCTAAATACAACCAATTATTAAGAATAGAAGAGATGATAGGTGAGTCTGCTAGATACTGCGGATTAAACTCATTCTATAACTTAAAGAAATAACCTCAAATTATATAGATAAATGCTAAAAAAGAGTCTTAGTTTACTAAGGCTCTTTTCAGTTTTATAACCTTTTAGAGGGTCCTCGGGTGCATGTATAAGTTTTGCTCCTAAAGCTAGAAAGAAGCTTTAAAAGTCGCTAAAACTTATACATGCACCCTTCGGACGCTTGGTGAGATTTCGCTTCCAAAGCTGAAAAGAAGCTTTAAAGGGCGCTGAAACTAATATATTCACCCTGCGGACATTTTGAGAAATTAAAATTTTAAAAGCTGAAAAGATGCTTTAAAGGGTGTTGGAAATAAAATATGCACCATTAAAATGAAAGTTTGTTTGAGGTTTGGGAAAGAGTATATATTAGTATGATTTATATTAAAGTATTTGTGAAGAAGGTTATGTTATGGCTATAAATAAAATTAGTAAGAATTTAGCTCAAGAGATAGTGAATGCAGTTAAGGAAGTTGTAGATAAGGATATAAATTTCATTGATAAAAATGGAGTTATAATTGGGAGTACTGATAAGAATAGGTTGAATACATTTCATCAGGCTGGATATAAGGCTGTGAAGACTCTTAGTAATATAACTGTTGAAGATAATTCTGAGTATGAAGGTAGTAAAAAAGGAATAAATTACCCTATAAAAATTAATAAAGATGCAATAGGGGCTATTGGAATAACTGGAGAACCAAGTGAAGTAAGTAAATATGGGTTTTTAGTAACGAAGATAACGGAAATATTTATAAAAGAGCAAGAGCTAAATTATAAATATGAGGCAGATAAGCAAAGAATAAATTATGTAGTTAAGTCTCTTATATATGATAGTATAGAAGACAAAAATGAGATTGAAAGTATTTTAGAGCAATTTGGGATAGGAGTAAATCAAAAGTTTGCTGTTGTACTTATGAAAATCAAGAAGAATCATAATGATAGAGAAGTAGAAATTATAGAAGAAGATATAAGTAAGGTATTTGATTCTATAGGTAATATCTTCAAAATATATGTTTATCCTAATGAATGTATAGCTTTAGTAAATGAGCAAAAGTATGAAAAACTTAAACTTGTTTATATGGATATACTAAATAAATATAAAGATAAGCTAAACGGTGGAGTAGGAAGATTAAAAGATTTATATGATACTCATAAATCATATCAAGAAGCTAGAATAGCACTTCAGTATTCTAAAAAAAATAATAAGATATTAACTTATATAGATGATTTAGATTTAGAGTTAATATTAGAAAATCTAGATCTAGAAATTAAAAATCAATATCTAGAAAAAGTTTTAAAGAACTTAGATTATGAAGATATAAAATTATTAGAAATTTATTATAAAAATGATATGTCATTAAAAGCAACATCTGAAGAGTTATATATTCATAAAAATACTTTACAGTATAGATTAGAGAGAATTTATCAAAGAAGTGGACTAAATCCTAGATGTTTTAAAGAATCTGTAGTTTTATATATAGCAATAGCTATACGATTATCAAAATTTAATTAAAATAAAAAGTACCATATCAAAATAAAATAGTTTTTGATATGGTATTTTTTATTTGAAGCATTAATGGAATAGCTTTTCAATGGTATAAGTACCAAAATAAAATTAAATAAAGTTGTATTATTTAGTATACGTAACATTCGGTTAGAAAAGCGAATTTGTTATAATGAAAATATCAAAGGGAGGCGACAAAAATGAAAATAGTAATTTCGATAGATTCGTTAAAAGGAAGTTTAACTTCGATAGAAGCAGCAAATGCAATTAAAAAAGGAATATTAAGTGTTGATAATAAATCAGATGTAGTTATAATGCCCCTTGCAGATGGAGGCGAAGGAACTGTAGAAGCCCTAGTACAAGGTATGAACGGAGAAGAAAAAGTAATAAGTGTAACAGGACCTATAAATGAAAAAGTAAATGCAACTTATGGAATATTAAAAGAAACAAATACAGCAATAATAGAAATGGCTCAAGCATCAGGATTACCATTAGTTCCAGCCGAACTTAGAAATCCTTTAAATTCAACAACTTATGGAGTTGGAGAAATAATAAAAGAAGCAATAGAAAAAGGATGTAGAAACTTCATAGTTGGAATAGGTGGAAGTGCTACAAATGATTGTGGTGTAGGCATGCTTCAAGCATTAGGATTTGAGTTTTATGATGAAAACGATAACTTAGTGGGATTAGGTGGAAAAGTTTTAAATCAAATAAAAAGAATAAAAACAGATAACAAATTAAAAGAATTAGATGAGTGTAATTTCAAGATAGCATGTGATGTAAACAATCCTTTATATGGTGAAAATGGAGCAGCTTATATATATGGACCTCAAAAAGGAGCAAATGAAGAAATAGTAAAGGAATTAGATAAAGGACTTAAAAACTTTGCAGAAGTTGTGAAAAAAGATTTAGGAAAAGATATAGCTCACATAGAAGGCGCAGGAGCAGCTGGAGGACTAGGATTTGGATTCTTAGGATTTTTAAATTCTAAATTAGAGTCAGGAATAAAAATAATTTTAGATGAAATAAAGTTAGAAGAAGTAGTAAAGGATGCAGATATTGTTATAACAGGAGAAGGAAGATTAGACAATCAAACTGCTATGGGAAAGGCACCAATAGGAGTAGCTAAGTTAGCTAAAAAACATGGAGCAAAAGTAATAGCAATAGCAGGATGTACAACACCAGATGCAGTTAAATGTAATGAAGAAGGTATAGATGCTTATTTCTCTATAGTAAACAAGGCTATGACAATAGATGAAGCAATGAAAAAAGAAAATGCAACTCAAAACATGATTGAAACAACAATACAGATATTTAACCTTATAAAAGCAGTAAAGAACTAAGAGGGGGGTCCTCGGGTTAGTATGTAAGTTTTACTCCCAAAGCTAGAAAGAAGCTTTAAAGGTCGTTAAAACTTACATACTAACCCTTCGGACGTTTATGAGAGGGAAAAGAAGCTTTAAAGAGCGTTAAAACTAATACACTAAACCTTCGGACGTTTATGAGAGGGAAAAAATGCTTTAAAGGTCGTTAAAACTAATACACTAAACCTTCGGACATTTATGAGAGGAAAGAAGTTTTAAAGGGTGCTGGAACTTACATATTCACCCTTCGGACGTTTATGAGGGGAAAAAGGAAAGTTTCGAGGGTGGATTATTATGGTTGAGATTGGGTAATAATACAACAAGATTGACTTTATAGCTTGAATGTAGTATATTATTATGCTACACTAAAATTATGCTATATTAGTGATTATAAATGTAGGAGGATAGCTATGTTTAATGTATTAATGGGAGTACAGGTAGTAATATCTATAATTTTAGTAGTAAGTATATTACCACAAGATACTAAGAGTGCTGTACCTACTGAATTTGGTGGAGAGGGAACTCAAAGTTACTTTAAACCAAAAGGAAAAGAAGCATTTTTAGCAAGAGTAACTAAAATAAGTGCAGTATTATTTTTCTTAAATGCTATGGCAATACTTTTAGTTAAATAATAAAATTGAATTTATTTTACACATAAGATGACAATTACGATTAACGTAATTGTTTTTTATTATCATATAAAACATAATTTACCATTATAACCATTTAATGATATAATTTATGGATAATTAATCTTATTGTAATTTATATAAATAAAATGGGAAAAATATTTAGTGAAAGCATAGTATAAAGTAATAATAAAATTAATAGGAGGAAAACAATGGGTGAAGAATTAAAACAAAAATTGTTGGGACTTATATCAGAAGCAGCATACAATCCTCTAAAAAAAGAAGAATTAGCAATGATATTTGATATACATCATACAGAAATGCCTATGTTCTATAACTTTTTAGATGAATTAGTAGAATCTGGGTATTTAATACTTACTAAAAAAGGGAAATACACATCTCCAAATCAGATGGGACTTTTTGTAGGTAAGCTAGTATCTCATAAAAAAGGATTTGGATTTGTAGAATCTGATGAAGAGTATACACAAGATTTATTTATACCTGCTGATAGTCTTAATGGAGCAATGCATAATGATAGAGTTATAGCTGAGATCACAACTCCAGCAACTGATGAAAAAAGAGCAGAAGGTAGAATTATAAAAGTTGTAGAAAGAGCTATAACTGATGTTGTAGGAACTTTCCAAGAAAGCAAAAATTTTGGATTTGTCTTACCAGACAATAAGAAGTTTAATAAAGATATATTTATACCTAAGAAATTTTTCAATGGAGCTAGAGGAAATGACAAAGTAGTTTGTAGAATAACTCAATGGCCAACAGAAGATAGAAAACCAGAAGGTAAAATAATAGAAATATTAGGGCAAAAAGGGGACAGATATGTTGAGATTGCATCTGTAATAAGAGAACATGGTCTTCCTGAAGAGTTCCCTAAAAAGGTATTAGATGAAGCTGAAAAAGTAGCTATCGAAATACCACAAGAAGAAATAGATAGAAGATTAGATTTAAGAGATATGAATATATTCACTATAGATGGTGAAGATGCTAAAGACTTAGATGACGCTGTATCTATAGAAGTATTAGATAATGGAAACTATAAATTAGGAGTTCATATAGCTGACGTTACTCACTATGTAAAAGAAAAGAGTAAGTTAGATAAAGAAGCTTTAAAAAGAGCAACTTCTGTTTATTTAGTTGATAAGGTAATACCTATGTTACCTAAAACTTTATCTAATGGAGTATGTAGTTTAAATCCGTTTGAAGATAAGCTTACATTATCAGTATTTATGGAAATAGACCATAAAGGTGATGTAGTTAAGCATGATATAAAGGAAACGATAATAAATTCAAAAGCTAGAATGACTTATACAGAAGTATCGGATATTCTTGAAAAAGATGATGAGAAACTTAAAAAGACATTTGCTAAGGTAGCTGATGATTTCTTCAATGCTGAAAAACTAGCTAGAATATTAATGAAGAGAAGAGAAAAGCGTGGGGCTATAGATTTTGATTTCCCTGAAGCTAAGATAATATTAAATAATGATGGCGATGTTGTTGATATAAAACAATATGAAAGAAGAATATCTAACAGAATAATAGAAGAGTTCATGTTAATAACAAATGAAACTGTAGCAGAACATTTCTTCTGGTTAAATATGCCTTTTGTTTATAGAGTTCATGAGACTCCTGCACATGAGAAGATAGAAACTTTAAATAAGTTTATATCTACTTTTGGATATGTTATAAAAGGAGACTTAGAAAGTGTTCATCCTAAAGCATTACAAGGTATAATAGAGCAAATACATGGTAAGACAGAAGAAAAAGCTATAAGTACTATCATGTTACGTTCTTTAAAACAAGCTAGATATTCACCTGAGTGTGTAGGTCACTTTGGATTAGCTGCTCAATATTATTCTCACTTTACTTCACCTATAAGAAGATATCCAGATTTACAAATTCATAGAATTATAAAAGAGTTCTTAAACGGTAAGATAAGTCAAAAGAGACAAGATCAATTAGCTCAAATAGTTGATTATGCTTCTACTCAATCATCAGAAAGAGAAAGAGAAGCAGAACTTGCTGAAAGAGATGTTAAAGACATTTATAAAGCTAGATATATGGAAGATAGAGTTGGAGAAGAGTTTATAGGTATTGTTTCAAGTGTAACTTCTTTTGGTATGTTTATCGAGTTAGATAATACTGTTGAAGGTTTAGTTAGACTTGCAGATATGAGCGATGATTATTATATATTTGATGAGAATACTTTTACTATTTTAGGTGAGAGAACTAAGAAAATGTATAGAATCGGTGATGTTGTTAAGATTAAAGTTGAAAAAGTTAATGTAGATTTTAAAGAGATAGACTTTAAACTTCTAGAAAAAATAGAACAAAATTAATTAAAGCTGGGAGAGTTCGAATTATTATTTCTTTCATACAAAGACCTAAAGAGCGCGGTCTTTAAGTATTTCAGAAATAACAAATTCGAACTCTCCCTTTTTATAAATAATCTTTGTTTGAAGGGTGGATGGGATTTAAGTGTTCCGTAAACAACAATTCCAAACTCTCTCTGTTGTATGAAAAAAGAGGGTTGATATGTTTGCTTCTTTCACACAAAGGCCTAAAAGTCGCGGCCTTTAAGTGTTACATAAGCAAACATATCAACCCTTTTTTATGATTGTGATGATTTTTTTGCACATAGTGTTATGTACGTTAGCGATACTCTTAGGATTATATACGCCGGTATTAGGTAATAGTATATATCCAAGTGTTTGTTTATTATTAAGATGATACTTAATAATATGTAGAATAATAAGTCTACGAAGTCTGTTACGTTTAGTACTTTTCTATATAGAATTTCTGGGAAATTTGATGTACTTCTAATTTCTTTCGAAAAGTTATTTTTAATTGATTTAAATGTATCATTTAAAATTTTAAGTATGATTATTAAAAACAGTATCCGTGGTAATACGCTAATTTGATTCACCTACTTTCTTTGAGATTGTTTCAAATACCTTAGCTGCTATTATTTTAAGTCCTGCAAATACAAAAAAAGTAATGAAAAATATTAATATAAAAAACTTACTATCTCTTAATGATAGTATTGTTATTCCTAGATATGATATATCTTCTAATACAAATAAGGATTTATAGCATTTAGCTGCTTTTTTAGCTAAATCCTCATATTTTAATTTTTCTATTATGTCTTTTTCTATTTGGAATGTATTCATTGTAGCTAAATCATATAGATTCTTTGTACAATAAAGAATAAGCAGTAAAGCACATAGTTTTGAAACCATAATTATTTAACCTCTTTTTAACATTTTGGTAAAAGAGTAGCATAATTGGGTATAAGTTGTATATAAGGATGGACTAACATTGGAAATTTTGGGAGTGAAATGTTATTGATTTTATATACTATGTGTAATATATAACTTGTTTATTACATATAATACTAGTGCATCAAGTTTTAAGTTAACTCAATATTTGTGAGTATTGACTAGTATGGTTATATATGGTATATTTTAAGGTAATTAATGAAGGATAAGGATAAGGATAAGAGGTGATTTGTATGGCAGGTGTTAAGGTTTTAGCTACTAATAGAAAAGCAAGACATGAGTATTTTATAGAAGAAACTTATGAATGTGGTATCGAATTAAAGGGTACTGAAGTTAAGTCTATTAGACAAGGTAAACTTAACTTAGCTGAAGGATATGCTTCTGTTGATAATTCAGAGGTGTTTTTAAAACAAGTTCATATAAGTCCATACGAACAAGGAAACATATTTAATGTTGATCCTCTTAGAATAAGAAAATTATTACTTCATAAACATGAAATAAGAAAGCTTATAGGGGCTACAACTATAAAAGGTTATGCTTTAATTCCTTTAAGTGTTTATCTTAAGAATGGTAAAGTTAAAGTTGAACTTGCTTTAGCAAAAGGTAAAAAATTATATGATAAACGTCAAGATTTAGCTAAGAAAGATGCTAATAGACGTATTGAAAGAGAGTTATCTGGTAGATACTAGATACAATTCCAATGAGATAATATTGCTTTTAAGTTTAAAAAGTTTTATTATATATATAACAACTTAATATTGATTAATGGTGAAAAAAGTTTGCGATAGAAAGTCTCAGGACTATAAAACAACCACGGGGGCGTAATGGTTTCGACGTGGGTTTGGCACTTGAGGCTGCGTGTCGTGTTACTCTGGGTCACGTAAAAACTGGGGAACTTAAAATAAACGCAAACGATAATTACGCTTTAGCAGCATAATGACTGCTCGTCCCGCCTAAGCCCTCCTGCCGGCCAGGCCTGGACGTCATTTATGCAGGGAACTACTTTCGGGGTGTCTCGACCGAGAGTGGACTAATTGGGACTGGTCAATCACAGAGCCTGCCACTGTGCGATGTGTGCGACGAGATTTAAAAATCAGATGGCTACGCACGTAGACGCAGCGAGGAAAGGACTTGCGGACAGGGGTTCGACTCCCCTCGTCTCCACCATTGAAATACACGAAAAGATATTAGTAAATTACTAATATCTTTTTTTTCTTTAAGAATTATAGCATGGAGATAGCAGTGTATGATATATTTATATAGATTGAAAATTATTAAAAAATAAATACATGGGGGTGTAATATAATGAGAAACATTGTACCTTTTGAAGATGTATCAGGCTCCGAGCGAAGTCTATAATAAAAACTTGTTTGGAGCCGTATTTAACATAGATACGGCTAATATAGCCATAATAGATTTTGCTCGACTATATACACATAAAAGTAGATAGGGGCAAATGTTATGAAATACGAAAATGCAAATAATATATTACCGTCACACGTTTTAGAGATGCTACAAGAATATATTGATGGAGAATATTTATATATACCAAGAAAACATAACAATAAAAAATCTTGGGGAGAAAAAAGTGGATTTAGAGAAGACCTGAACAATAGGAATAGAGAAATAATTAATGAATATAACAAAGGAAAAACAGTAAAAGAAATATCAAAACATTATTATCTTACAGAACATAGTATTAGAAGGATTATTAGAAATTATAATAAATAACAACAAACTAAGTGTCTTAAAGTTATAAATAAATTACTTAAGACACTTTTTTAGTACAAAAATAACATAGAACTATATATGTACTTAGTGTGATTTGATAGTAAATGATAAGATTAAATATATAAGATAATAAGGAGGCGTAAGTCATATGATAAAAAATATAGTAAATGAAGATTTAAATAGAATAATGGATATATGGTTAGAAAGCACTATAAAAGCTCATGATTTTATATCTAAAGAATATTGGCACAATAGCTATAATACTGTAAAGCATGTATATATACCTATGGCTGAAACATTTGTTTATGAAGATGATAAATGTATAAAAGGTTTTATAAGTATAATAAATAATGAATTTATAGGGGCATTATTTGTTGCTACAGATTATCAAGGTAGTGGGATAGGTAAAGAATTAATAGATTATGCAATAGATAGATACAAAAAATTAAAATTAGCAGTATATAAGGATAATGAAAAATCAGTAGAGTTTTATATCAACAGAGGATTTAAAATAGTAAAAGAACAAGTAAATGAAGATTCAGGATATGGTGAGTATATAATGGAAAAAACTTTCTAAGTGTATTATGTTAAATTTATTTTTAATATAGTATAAGTATAAAAAGAAATTATAATCTAGTGGAGTAGAGTGTGACTTTCTATGTAATTAATTTAATATTTGAATACTTCTATCTCCTTCCCTATTATAAGTAGTTTTGTAATTCAGTGCAGAAATCATCACTTTTAGATTGAAATTTCTATTGTATTTTAATACAAATTAGAGAAGTATTCCGATAAATATTTAATCGTGGTATTATTTTTGTGAATCGTCTCAACTATTGAAATCTACTAAAAGGGGCTGTCGCACTAAAAAATAGGGCGACGCCCTTTTTGCATAAAATAATTATACAAATTGATTATACTAAGTACGGTGATAATTATCAACTAAAATTACCACTAGAAATTGATTATCTAATTCCAAAAAACGATTCTGTGAGGTTATTAAGTCAAGTTATTGAGGAGAGGAATTTAGAAAAATTATATAAGACTTATTCTCGTATTAGAGAAAATTCAATAACCCCAAGACAGATGTTGAAAATTACAATATATGCAAAATATGAATGGTATATATTCTTCTAGAGAAGTAGAAAAAATTTGCAAAAGAGATAAAAATTTTATTTATCTATTAGGCGGAGCCTCTGCTCCAGACCATTCAACTATTGCAAGATTCAGAAGTATTCATTTTGCTCAAGTAAGTAAAGATGTAATGGCCCAGTTTACAAAATACCTTGGTGATAAGGGTGAAATTTCTAAAGATACATTATTTATTGATGGAACTAAAATTGAGTCTGCAACTAATAGATATACTTTTGTTTGGAGAAAAGGTATAGAAAAAAATATGCCTAAAATGCTAAACCAAATATCCAGCTTTATTTCAAAATGTGAGCAAGACTTTGGGATTAAGGTTATTTATGAAAATAAAATAAAAATGTATCATTTAAAAAATTGCTTAAAAAACTAAAGCAGGTTGCAAAATTAGAAGGAGTTGTTTTTGTTAATGGTAAAGTAAATAAAAAAACTTCTATTCAAAAATATATTGAAAAGTTACAGAGTTATATTAAGAGATTGAAACAATACACTAATAACCTTCATATAATGGGTGAGCGTAATAGTTATTCTAAAACAGATAAAGATGCAACTTTTATGAGAATGAAAGAAGATCATATGAAAAACGGTCAATTTAAGCCTGCATATAATATTCAAATTGGTGTAGATTCTGAGTATGTAGTTTGGATAAGTGCGTGTCCTCAACATACAGATACAACAACTTTAATACCGTTTTTAAATTATATACAGTAATACACTAAATTTAAATATCCTAAAATAATAGCTGACGCTGGATATGAAAGCGAGGAGAATTATATATTTCTTGAAGATAATAATCAGCTTTCTTTTATTAAACCTTTAAATTATGAAATTAGTAAAACAAGGAAATATATAAATGATATAAGCCGTGCAGATAATATGATTTATGATTCAGAAAAAGATTATTACATTTGTAAAAACAATAAAAAATTATATGTTACTAACACTAAAACAAAAAAATCAAAAACTGGATATAAAAGTTAAATAACATGTTACGCTTGCGAAGATTGTAATTGTTGTGAATTTAAGCGTAGCTGTATAAAAGGAAACAACAGTAAAATACCTTTTCATCAAAGGACTAAGAAGTTTGAGCTATCTAAATTATTTCATGAAAAAAGAAAAGATAACTTAAAAATAATTAATAGTCAACAAGGATGTGAACTTAGAATGAATAGAAGTATTCAAGCAGAAGAGGATTTAGCTCAAATAAAACATAATATGAATTTTAAAATGTTTCTAAGTAGGGGTCAACAAAATGTTCTTTCTGAATTTATACTTGTGGCGTTAGCCCATAATATTTATAAACTCCACAATAAAATTATGAATAATAAATGTGGTATGTATATTTATCCTATTAAAAAAATTTCTTAATGTTATTATTTACAAATTACTCCATTGAGGTAAAATTTCAATACCTTTATTTGTTATGCATATTTTTAAATTAACATCTTATTCAAGTAAAAATTAATAAAAAATAAGTAAAAAAAGAGCTATCGCAAAGCACTTTAAAATTGCTTTGCGATAGCTCTTTTTTAGTGTGACTTTTATAAAAGTATTTGAAAATTACATACAAATTCAAACTATTGAAATTGTAATATTTATCTGAGTGAATAGTAGGAAAAATATAAAATACCTTAACCTTATCTTAACCTAATGACATGTATTATATGGAATAGGAATGAAATAAATTAGAGATTATGATATGGAGGTATTTGAAATTAATGTTAGTATTAAAAAATATAGTTAAAAAAATTGGAGAAAGAGAAGTATTAAAAAATATAAATTCAGAGTTTCAAGGAGGTATTAACTTTATACTAGGCCCCTCAGGTAGTGGTAAATCCACACTTTTAAAGATTATAGGTGGTATGGATAAAGAGTTTGATGGAGATGTAGTTTATAAAGAAAATTCAGTAAAAAATTTTAAACAAGATAAGTTGAATGATTATTATTATAATTCTATAGGGTTTATATGGCAAAATTTCCAATTATTGAATCATTTAACTGTAGAAGAGAATGTAAAAATAGTTTTAGAACTATCAAATTTAACTAATAAAGATAAAGATAAAAAGGTAAAGAAAATTCTTTCTAAATTAGGTATTGATAAGTTAGCAAATCATAAGGTAGCTAATTTATCAGGAGGACAAAAGCAAAGAGTTGCAATCGCCAGGGCATTAGTAAAAAGTCCTGAAATAATAATAGCAGATGAACCTACAGGATCTTTAGATAAGAAATCTACAAAAACTATAATGGATATTTTAAGAAAAATAGCTAAGGATAAGGTGGTAATAATAGTTACACATGATAAATCATTAGTTGGAAACGAAGACAATTGCTTCTATTTACACAATGGAATTCTTGAGAAAGTTCAAAAAGGAAAAAATAATCAAGAAGGAGAAAATAATCAATATTCTACAGTAAAAGCGCAAAAAAGAAAGCCATATTTGAGATTGTCAAATGCAATTTGTCAGGGTATAACAAATTTTAAGGGGTTAGCTTTCAAATTTGTGTTAACGGCAGTTATATTAGCAGTATCATCTTACTTATTAACATTAAATATAGGTGGAAGTGTTGCAGACAAACAATCGGATGCAACCACAAAGTTTGGGGATACGTTTAGTAATGAGGAACTTAAAAGGATTAATTTTTATACAGTAGGATTTGGACAAAATGGAGTCAGACCGGGACAATCACAAGTAGCTGAAGATGATACAAATAATGACGATAATAATGGAAGATTAATAAAAGCTTCAGAAAAATTTGTCAAAGATCCTAGAGTTGACAATATAGTATTTGATATTAGTCTTTTAAATTCTTCTATATCTATTAACGGTGAAACTATAAATACAGGGGGTAGTGATGATAGTCAAGAATCACTAGGAAGAATGGATTTAGGTAAAGATTTGTACAAAGGAAGAATGCCTAAACCAGGTAAAAAAGAAATACTTATCCCTAAAGGTATAAAAAATGCAGAAAGTCTTATAGGTAAAAAGGTTTCAATAAAAGGGTCAATTCTTACACGTGTATCAACAGGTAGAGATAATCCTTCGGAATTTGAAGATGTTGAAATAAAAGATGCAGAAGTTGTAGGGGTTATAGATAATAGTGGGCAAGATACTTATATTTTTAATGTAGATACGTATAAAGAATTGTGTGCAAAAGTTAAACCAGGACTGCCTAATGGTATCCTAACGGCTAAGGAAATAACAGATGTATTACAGCTGGCTGATGAATTAACTGAAGAAGGTGTTGATGTAATAGGAGCATTTGCAAATTTAGAGGATATGTCAATATTCGAAGGAAAAACTCAGGACCAATCTAGTTCAGTTTTAAATATAATATCAATCTTAGCTGTAGCAGTAAGTTTAATAATAACAATCATTAGTTCTTACTTAAGAAAATTAGAGTATTCAATATTTAGAATAAATGGATATTCTAAGAGTAGTGTGTTTAAATTAAGCATAGTTGAATATGGCATAATTTCAATAATAGCTATACCTATAACTATAGTTATATCATTAGTGATGGGTACAGAAAATACTACTTTAATTATAGGTATATTGTTACTTCAATGTACTATTATGGGAATAATTTCTGGTATAATATCTGGAAATACAAATGTAGTAGAAAACTTAACCTTAGGAGACAGAAAATGATTAAATTAACAAATTTAAATAAAAAATATAAAGATTTAAGCATATTTAAAGACGTAAACTATGAAATTAAAGAAAATACATTGACTTGCTTTTTAGGATCAAGTGGATCAGGAAAAACTACATTATTGAATTTAATTGCAGGATTTGATAAGAATTACAAAGGTAGTATTAAAATAAATAATTTAGACATTAGTAACTTAACCGATGATGAATTATGTAAATATCGTTTTAATAATATAGGATTTATTTTTCAAAGTTATAATGTTTTAAAAGGCTATACCGCTATTGAAAATGTATTAATGGGTATACATTTAAAAAATATAACAGAGAAAGAAAAAATAAAGAAAGCAACAGATCTTTTAACTAGGATTGGTTTATCAGATAAATTAAATGAAAAAGTTGAAAATTTTAGTGGAGGAGAAAAACAAAGGGTTGCAATTGCTAGAGCTTTAATAAATAATCCTGAAATAATTTTAGCTGATGAGCCTACGGGAGCTTTAGATAGTGAATCAAGTAAGGTTATAATGGAACTATTAAAGGAAATTTCAAAGGATAAGACAGTTCTAATCATAACTCATGATGAAGAGGTTGTAACTTATGCTGATGAAATTATTGAAGTTGAAGACTATAATATAATGGTACAGATAGTAAATGATAAAGATAACATATCGAATAAAGAGTCTATCAACAATATGAATATAAAAAATGAGATTCCAAAGTTAAGCTATTTTACTGCTTTAAAATTAAGCTTAAAAAACTTTAGAATTCATTTATTTAAATTTATAATATCAGCATTCATTATAGCTTTAGGTTCTACTTCATTCATAGGTGCTCTTGGGTCTGAAAAGCTTATTAATAATGAAATTAATGCTTTCAAAGAAAAGAACCCTTTATTTAATAAAGGTTCAGTGAGTGTAGTGGGAGAAAAAGATACCAAAGATATCTTTAATAAGATAAATATTATAGAGGATATTGATAATGTATATTATCAATATCCTATGAAAGATATCAAGATAAGGTATAAAAACAATGTTGAGGATATGGACATGAAAATTCCAATAGATACAACTAAAGTAACCATGAACTCGGGCAAAATCCCTAAAGATAATAAAAACGAAATTGCTATTACAACAAAATTTGCTATGGATTTGGGGGTAGATATAAAAAATATTATTGGAAAAACTATATTTTTAGAGACTAAAAATGAAACTAAACAATTGACGGTATCAGGAATAATTAATAGTAGCGAAAAAGACTTTATGTTAAGTTCAGATGTAGAAAAAGATTTATACAAAAAATCTGAGTTTAAAGATAGTAAAGCAATTAAGATAGCTTTTGAAATAAAGAGCTTTGAAAAGATTGTTCCTGTAGATAAAGAACTCAAAAATAAAGGAGTAGAGGCACTCACACAAGCTACTACTGTTGAATCTATGATAAAACCATTTAATGACATCCAAAATCTATTTAAATTATTATCCTACTTAATATTGGGAGTAGGAATATTAGTAAGTATTATTATAATGTATAAAATAGCAAAGGAAAGATATGTAGAAATAGGCTTATTAACAGCACTAGGTTATACGAAAAAAAATATAAAGAAGATAATGATAAAAGAGAGTATGTACTTTTCTGCGTGTGTGATGGCTATGTCTATTGCATTAATAAAGGTATTAGATATGGGATACTCAAAACAGTTTGGATACAACTTAGGATTAAATATGAATTTATACTTGTTGTTATTATGCTTAAATACCTTACTCACAATTGGATTGTCTTATGCAATAAATATGAAAATAATAAAGACAGAACCAGCAAAGTCTTTAAGAACGTATTAAATTAGCAAAACAATAGGATAATATATAATAACATAGTATTAGAATGGAAGGTAAAACTAATGAAATTATTAATAATAGAAGATGAAGAGGATTTAGCAAATCTATTAGCTAAAGGCCTAAGAAATTTTGGATATATTGTTGATATTGCTATTGACGGAAGAGAGGGACTAGAACTATTTTTTATAAATGACTATGATTTAGTAGTTCTTGATATTAATTTACCCTCTATGGATGGGAGATTAATATTAGATGAAATAAGAAAAGAAAATGAAGAATGTAAAGTTATAATACTTTCAGCAAGATGCGATTATAGCCAACGTATTGAAGGCTTAGATAAGGGTGCAAATGACTACCTTGTTAAACCTTTTGATTTTGGAGAATTAGCAGCACGCATTAGAAGTTTATTGAGAAGAAATTTTATACAGAAAAATGTTAAGTTAAAATGTAATAATATTATATTAGATACTGCATTAAGATGCGCTTATTCTTGTAATAATGAACATATATCACTTTCCCCAAAAGAATTTGCGCTTCTTGAATATTTAATTGTAAACAAAGGGAGAGTAGTAAGCTCAGAAGAACTTATAGAACATGTTTGGGATAGTGATAAATATATGTTTTCAAATGCTGTTAAAGTACACATAAGCAGATTAAGAAAAAAATTAAATCCTTATTGTAAAAATGATATTATTTTGAATATTAGAGGAGAGGGGTATCTTATTAATGAAAATTAACTTTTTTAAGAGGTTTTCATTATGTACAAGAATTACACTTATTTCAATAATAATACTTACATCTATATCTGTACTTTTAACTATACCGGTAGTTTATAATGCAGAAAATATAATTAAGAAGCCTATTAATAAATTAAATAGTACAGATTTTAATGAAATAAGTGATACAAATTATGAAACTATGATAGAAACTAGTAAATTATCAAATGTTATCATAAATTTTAAACTACATTCTTATATGTATATGATAGCTTTAATTTTTTTAGGGGCATTTTTTATTTATTATATTCTAAAAAAAGAATTTGCTTCATTAAAAAAACTTAGTGATGAAATGACCCTAATAAATGAAAATAAACTATCTCATAAAATAACAGGGTTTGATAATGGATATGAACTTACTTTGTTTGCAAATTCATTTAATACAATGTTAAATAGATTAGATAAAGCCTTTGAAAGTCAAAAAAGATTTTCAGTAGATGCTTCCCATGAACTAAAAACTCCATTAACTGTATTAAAGACAAATTTAGATGTTTTAAACTTAATTGAAAATCCTTCAGAAGAAGATTATAAATATACAATATCTATATTTAAAAAACAAACAGAAAGAATGATAGATTTGGTAGATAGCTTATTTTTAACAGCTTTTCAAAAGGATTATGATTTAAATGATACCATTGTCATAGATAATATAATCAGTAATATTATCCATGACTTAGAGGATAATATTACTGAGAAAAATATCAGCATAGATGTTACTAAGAGTGATATTGTTACTAAGGGGAATTGTATAATGCTAACTCATGCAATTTCAAATGTAGTTCAAAATGCGGTTAAATACAATAAGCCTAATGGTAGTATATCAGTAACATTTGAAAAAATTGAAAAAAACTATATAATAAAAATAGAAGATACTGGAATTGGTATTCCGAAAGATAAGGAAAATGATATATTTGAACCTTTTTTCAGGGTAGATGAATCGCGTTCAAGGAAATCCTCTGGGGCAGGATTAGGGCTTGCAATTACTAAAGAGGTTATTTATCGTCATGGTGGTAAGATAACCTATACTCCAAATAAAGATGGAGGTAGTATTTTTAAAATAAAATTACCATTTATTATATAATTTGTGGGTATTATCAATGAGATTTGTCTCCACTATTTAAATACACGAAAAACATATTGATAATTTTATCAATGTGTTTTTTTTAGAAATAAAAAAAATGCAAGTGAAAAAATTATAAATGAATCAATAGAAGTATCACTACAAGAAAGATGATTTATGACTAAGATATTTTGTCCGTATGGTAATAATATATGACCATATACTTAATAATAGTTGTTTTATTATCATAGTTTAACTATTATGAAATAAATGGGAGGTGGAAAATGAATGTTATAGTTGAGGAACAAGAAGATTTAATTGAAGATCAAGTTGTTATATATTGTAGAGAAGAAAATCAAGAAATAAGAAAGATAAAAGGGTTTATAAAAAATATAAATACGAAACTATGTACATCTCTAGATTTTAAGAAAGTAATGATTACACCTGACGAAATTTATTATATAGAAAGTGTAGATAAAAAGACTTTCGTATATATAAAAGATAAGGTTTTAGAATGCTCACTAAAATTATATGAGATAGAAGATAGATTTAAGGAATTTTCTTTTTTTCGTGCAAATAAAAGTACTATAGTCAATGTAATGTATATAAAAGATATAAATATATTATTAAATAGAAATTTGCTTGTAACACTTGAAAGTAAAGAAAAAATTACTATATCAAGGAGAAATGTAAAAGATTTTAGAAAATTAATTGGTTGGGAGTGATATGATTGAATAATAATGAGGGTAGTTCAAGTAAATTAAAAGAATTAATGAATGTAATACTATTTGCTTTTTCAGTTATAGGGGCAATTGTAGTACTTGCATATATTTATAAGGATGCTAATGGATTTAATGTTATGCCGCTGGCATTTATAAATAAGGTAATTGTATATGTATCATTTTTTGCTTTAGCAATAATTATATGTTTCACTGATATAATTCCTATAAATATATCACAAAGAACAAAGATAATAGTAACGATTACTGCTTTTTATATTTTAACCATGAACTCACTGAGCCATTATAGTGCAAATCCAATGGGAAGTATTGAAAATTTCATAATATGTACAGTGTGGTACTTTTTTATGGTAGGATGTGTAATAGTAGCGTGGAATATATATGAGACTATAACTTCAAATAAGTATAATAAATACCTTAAGCAATATCAAAATCTTAAGAAATAGAAATTGTGAAGTAAATTATTAAAGTTGGGGAATATGAATATAGAACCCTATCTAAAACAAATCTATCAAAATAAAGTCATATAAAGAAAACGTTGACAAAAAAGATTCTATGTTCTATCATAGTAATTGGAATTAGGTAGTAATTGTTTAAGTACAAGCTAAGCTTATTCATTAATAATAGCAGTATCCTAGGAAGGAGTCTGCCCATTATTATGAATAAGCTTTTTTTATACTTAAAAGGAGGCTAATCATGATAATTAATAAAATATTAAACAACAATGTTGTAATTACATCAGATGACAATGATAAGGAAATTATTGTCATGGGTAAAGGTATTGGTTATCAAAAATCAAAAAGGTGATTCAATAGATGAAAATGGTTACGTAGAAGATGATTACAGAATCGATTATTTAAGAGAACATATAAAAGCGATGCATGATGCAGTTTCGATAGATGGAGTAGATTTACTAGGTTACACGACGTGGGGGCCTATTGATTTAGTAAGTGCTGGAACAGGTGAAATGGAAAAGCGTTATGGATTTATATATGTAGATAGAGACAATAGAGGTAATGGAAGTTTAAGAAGAAGTAAAAAGAAAAGTTTTGACTTGTATAAGAAAGTTATAGCTTCAAACGGTGAAGACTTATACTAAATGATAAACAATATTTAATATGGAAACTTATAGTAAATAAAAGCTCCAAATATGCTAATTAATATAGCATCAGAGTTATTTAATAACAAATTTAAAATTTCCATACTTCCACCCCCTTCCTGTTTGGAAGTAGGTTTGATTCTTAGTACAAAAATTAATTTAAGTGTAAATGCTAGTGAAAAAACACATTGATATAATAGTCAATGTGCTTTTTTATTAGCACAAAAGTTTAGACATTAACAATATAAATCTTACTAAAAAGTAAGATTTATATTGTTAATGTAAGTTTAAGGTCATGGTATGCAAATTATAGATAGAGTAAATTATATATAAGGAATAGAAAAGGAGATTAAAGTATGAAAAAAATAAGTAAATTAGTTTTAGGAATAGCAGTAACATCATTATTAATAGTGGGAGTTCAAAAAGGAATAAAGTATTACTTACAAGGCCCTCCTAGAGAGTTTAATTCAATATTAATAAGTGGTGAGTTAGAAAATGTAAATAAAGGAAAAGAAATATATAAAGATAACACAAAATATGCAAAGGACTATAAATATAAAATAGTTACGAATACAGAAAAAATGTTAGATGAAAAAGGAAATGTAGAAGTTGGAGAAAATGGAAAGGAAATATTAGTTGAAAATAAATTCTTAGTAATCACTAAAGATACGGCAAAAGAAATGTTAAAAGATCAAGTATTACGTACGTTAAAAAATCCAGGGAGTGGTAGTATAGAAACTAAACTTCTTGAAAGTATACCAAATATAGATACAGATAAAACTATATACTTTGGAGATGAGAACAAAGATAAGAAATTAGAGATAAATAGAAAAGATATACCTTTAGAGTATGGTAGCTATTCATGGGTAGGATATTATCCATCAGAGCAAGGTAGCTTAATAGTAACAGATAATGAAACTTATAAATCTATAGAGGATAAAGAACAAATCATCAGTTTAATAAAATTTGACAAAGGTAAAAAAGATTTAAGAAATGCTAAAGATAAAGAAGAAATTAAACAAAAACTATCAAAAGCACAAATTACAGAAATAAACTATGCAAATGTAGAAAAATAAAGGGGATAGACTATGGAAATTTTAAGAGTTGAAAATCTAACAAAAACTTATGGTGAAGGCGAAAATAAAGTTGAGGCACTAAAAAATATAAACTTATCAATAAATAAAGGAGAGTTTGTAGCAATAATAGGTGCATCAGGCTCTGGAAAAAGTACATTATTACACTTACTTGGAGGATTAGATAGACCAACTACAGGTAAAGTAGTTATCGGTGAAAAAAGCATATATGACTACAATGATAACGAATTATCAATATTTAGAAGAAGAAAAATAGGTTTTATATTTCAGTTTTTTAATCTAATACCAGTCTTAGATGTGGAAGAAAATATAGAGTTACCAGTTATATTAGATAATGAAAAAGCAGATAAAGAATATTTAGATGAAATCATAAATATTCTAAACCTTAATGAAAGAAGAACACATTTACCGTCTGAGTTATCAGGAGGACAACAACAAAGAGTATCTATTGGACGAGCTCTTATTAATAAGCCGAGTATAATACTTGCAGATGAGCCAACAGGAAACTTAGACTCTAAAAACACTAGAGATGTTATTGATCTTTTAAAATTTACTGCAAAAAAATTCAATCAAACACTTATATTAATAACACATGATACAGACATAGCTACAATGGCAGACCGTGTTATAACTATAGATGATGGTCAAATAGTAAATGATACAAAAACAGAGAACTAATGCATTAGGAGGTGATATTTTTGATTAAAAATTACAAGACAATAAGTAACAGATATATTAAACAAAACAAAAAGCGTACTACATTAACTCTTATAGGTATTATATTATCTTTAGCCTTGATTTCAACAATGGGATTATTTGCAAATGGTACTAAAAAATCTCAAATTGAACAAACAAAACAAAGTCAAGGTGATTCATCTCATATAATGTATAAGACTTATGATGATAATATATTAAATAAAGTAAAAAATAATCCTAATATAATGCATTATGGAAATGTATCTACAGGAAAAGATATAAAATATAATGACATTACGCTACAAGAACAATTTGTTGATAGTGGAGCCAATGAAATATTAAAGTACGGATTAAAAGAAGGTAAAATGCCTACTAAAGAGGGTGAAGTGTGTATAGATGAATGGACTAAGCCACATATTAATTCTAACTTAAAAATTGGTGATAAAATAACTATTGATCAAAATGAATACAAAATTGTAGGTTTCTTAAAAACGTATGAATCTATGCAACGTAACAAAATAAGTAGAGCTATTATATTTGATGACAGTAAAAAAGATGGTAAATTAATGGTAGAGATAAATCCTGATGGTGAATTTAGTGAAACACTTGAAATATTAAAATCTTTAAGTAATAAACAAAATGTAGAAGAAAATCAATCTTTAACAAGATTATATCAAGTAGATTCTAATAAATCTATGGTTGTTCTTATAGTTATTGTAACAGTTATTGTATTAATAGCTACAATTATTGTTATATATAACTCATTCCAAATAAATGTAGCGGAAAGAATTAAGCAATTTGGATTGCTTAGAAGCTTAGGAGCAACTAAGAAACAAATAAAATCTATTGTGTTTAGAGAAGCAACAATATTATTAATGATAGCTATTCCTATTGGTTTATTATTAAGTATAGGAACAATATATGTACTACAGGCAATTTTAAATTCACTACTTAAGGAAAATAATCTTCTTTCTATTGTAAGCATTGATATAAAGACATTAATTATAAGTTCCACAATAATTATAATAGCTGTTTATATATCAAGTTTTTTACCTGCTAAATATGTAGGAAATATATCGCCTTTAATGGCTATTAGTAGTAGAATAACAATAAGAAAAGAATCTATTAAAAAAAGAAAAAATAAAACTTTAAAGAAATTCTTAAATTTTAAGGTGCTAATGGCGCTTAAAAATTTAGGTCGTAATCCTAAGAGATGTACAGTAATGGTATTATCTTTTGTAGTAAGTTCAACTTTATTTATTACATTTACTACATTAGTCCAAGATGTAATTATGTTAAAAGGAACAAATTATGAATATCAAAATATTGATTTAGAAATTACTACTAATACGGAAATTGATAATAGTAAAGTTGATAAAAATCTAATAACTAAAATTGGGAACTTAGATAATGTTGATAAAGTTTATTTAAAATATCCATTAATTACTGGAAAGTCAGAGATTACATCAGATAAAAAGATACAAGAGGCTGGAGACATATATGAATCAGAGAATATTAATGGTAATGCAAAGGAATTTATGTATACTCAAATCAATGTATATGATAAAAATGCATTGGATTTAATTAAGAAATATAAAATAAGTGGACAGGTTAATCTTGACGAAATAAACTCACAAAATGGTGTAATATTAATATCTAATGGAAGTGCAAGAGACAATACTAATAAACAAAGATACAGAGGAAAATTAACCAATTACAAAGTAAATGATGAAATTACTTTAAATGATGATAATGGAAAAGAGTATAAAGTAAAAGTAATGGCTATAATTGAAAATAATATTTTCGAAAGAGATGTTCCACTAAATGCTTTATCTTTAATAACAACAGATGAAGTTAGAAATAATTTAACAAAGCAAGATGTGGAAATAGCTAATATAGCAGTAGATTTAAAGGACTCAGAATTACACTTAAAAAATTATGAAGAAATTTATAATATGATACAAGATAATCAAGAATATAGTGTAGTAGATTGGGTAGATGTTAATACTAATGAAAAAACTGGAACGTTATTAATACAAGTATTAGTTTATGGGTTTATATTTGTAATTACTTTAATAAGTAGTATAAATATCATAAACACGATAACAATGAATATTACACTAAGAAGAAAAGAGTTATCTGTATTCAAATCTATAGGTATGTCTCAAAAAGACTTAAAGAAAATGATAATGTATGAAGGAGTATTTTATGGATTAGTTGGAGGAACAATAGGTTCTATAGCAGGATGTGCATTTACTTATATTATATACGATGTTTTATATGATATAGCAGGACTTACATGGAAACTACCTTTAAAATTATGTATAATAACTATTTTGGTATCTATAATAATAAGTTTTTTATCTGTACTGATACCTATGAAAAAAATAGAAAAAGATAATGTAATAGAAGCTATAAGAGAGGGGTAACGATTAAGGAGGATTTGAATGGATAATATATTATTTGTAGAAGATGATGTTTCATTAGGTTATGCACTAGAATTTTCATTAACTGATGAAGGTTATAATATAACAAGAGCTTGTACTATTGATGAAGCCAAAAGTTGCTTTAACAAAGAAGAATTTAATTTAATACTTTTAGATGTAAATTTACCTGATGGAAGTGGTTATGATTTTTGTAAATATGTTAGAGAAAAATCAAGTATACCCATTATATTTTTGACAGCATTAGATGATGAAGTTAATATTGTAATGGGGTTAGAAATAGGAGCAAATGACTATTTAGCAAAACCATTTGGTGTTAGAGAATTAGTAGCTCGAATTAAAGTTCAACTACGATCAAATAAAATAAAAGAATTAAAAAATATCTTAATCAGTAATGAGATAACTGTTAATATGTCAACAGCTAATGTATATAAAAATGATGAACTTTTAAATATAACAGCATTAGAATATAAATTATTAATATTATTTATGAAAAATCCTCTGAAAAATTTAGAAAGGCACGACATACTTGGAAGTATTACAGGTAGCAGTGATGATGTGTTTTTTGATGAAAATACCCTATCAGTATATATAAAAAGACTGAGAGAAAAAATAGAAGATGACCCTAAAAATCCGAACTATATTATAACTAAACGTGGTTTGGGTTATAAGTGGGATATAGAAGTAAGGAGTGAATAATATTGAATAGAGTTTTTATAAATGAAGAAATCAAAAAAAGTACTATTATATTAACACTAATCCTTACTTTATTTATGTCACTACAATTATGGATGTATAATGATTATATTAAAAAACAAAAGCAAGATTATATTGGTATAGTTGGAAGTATAATATCAAAAACTGTAAGTGTTGATCCAAACCTAGAGTCGAAAATAATCTCTATAGTAACGCAAAATATTAGTGAAAAAGATAAGGAATCTGGTCGTGAGATTTTAAAACAGTATGGTATAACAGATAATCTTAGTAGCAATTTATTTCCTAATATTACCGATAATTATAATGTTATAATATTAAGTCTGATTTTATCAGTTTTATTAATTATATTAAATTATATACAGTATACTTTTTTAAGAAAGTGAGAAATCTAACACTAGCGGCAAATAAAATATTAGATGATGATTATGCTCATATAATAAATGAGGATAAAGAAGGTGACTTTTCTAAACTAGCTGTAGAATTTTCAAATGTTAGAAGAATAATTAAAAATAATATTAGCAATACTCAAAAAGAAAAAGAATACTTAGTTGAATTATTGCAAAATATATCTCATCAATTAAAAACAAAGCTGGCTACTATGATTTTATATAATGATATATTATTAAATAGAAAAATAACAGAAGAACAAAAAATAAAATTCTTAAATGATAATAGAATTCAGCTTAATAATATGAATGTTATGATTCAGAGCATATTAAAATTAGCAAAGTTAGATACAAATACAGTTGAGTTTTGTAAAAAAGAACAAAGTTTAAATCAAACTGTAAAAGAAGTAGTATACAACTTTGAGGAGTTTGCAAAAGAAAAAGATGTTAAGTTAGAATTAAATAATTGCGACAACATTATATTAAATCAAGATAAGTTTTGGTTAAAAGAGGCATTTAATAATATTTTAAAAAATGGTATTGAACATACACCAAAAGGTGGGAGTGTAAAGGTAAATTTAATAAGTAATTCTGTATTTTACAAAGTAATAATACAAGATACGGGTGAGGGAATAGAACAAAGTGAGATAAGAAAGATATTTAATCGATTTTATAAAAATAGTACTTCAAGTAAAAGAGATTCAGTAGGTATAGGAGTGGCAATATCTAAATCAATTATTGAATCTCATAATGGATATATAGATGTTAGTAGTGAAAAGGGAGTCGGAACTACTTTTTCTATAACTTTTATGAAGTATTAGTATATAAACTTTTCAAAAGTATCATTTGATGCCAAGGTATAGTGTTGTTCAAAATGTAATGATGATACTAATGACTTTAGAAGACTGGCTTGTTTCGCATGACAATTAAATTAGATATAGAAAGTATATTATGGTAAGATGAGTAAATGCTATCTAAAAGTGAGCATTAGAAAAAGATATTGACTAAACTGTCAATATCTTTTTTGTATTTCTAGAGTTGGCAACAACTTGACGTTAATTTAATAAATATGATCATATTATGTGTATTTAAAAAAGTTATAATTAAAAGCCTATTTACATAATATGTAATGAAACATTTAGTACTTAAAGGGGGAATCATTACATGAGAGAAATAAGATGTCCATTTACAGGTAGAGTAAGCAACGCTGTATCAGTAGATGGAAACTCAAATAAAGATTGGTGGCCTAATCAGCTGAACCTAGATATTCTTCATCAAAATTCAAGCCTTAGTAACCCAATGGGGCCTAAGTTTGACTATGCTAAAGAATTCTGTAAGCTTGATTTTTATGAATTAAAAAAAGATTTATATAATTTAATGACAGATTCAAAGGATTGGTGGCCAGCAGATTTTGGTAACTATGGACCACTATTTATTCGTATGGCATGGCATAGTGCAGGAACTTACAGAGTAGGTGATGGAAGAGGTGGAGGTGGTGATGGATCACAAAGATTTCCACCATTAAATAGTTGGCCTGATAATATTAATTTAGATAAAGCTCGTAGATTAATTTGGCCAATCAAACAGAAATATGGTGATAAAATTTCATGGGCAGACCTTATGATATTAGCAGGAAATTGTGCTTTTGAATCAATGGGACTTAAGACTATTGGATTTGGGGGAGGACGTGAGGATGTTTGGGAACCACAAGATACTTACTGGGGTTCACAGACTAAATTGCTTGGAGACAATAAAAATCCTATTAGTGGCAAACTTGAAAATCCACTTGCTGCAACTCAGATGGGATTAATTTATGTAAATCCAGAAGGACCTGAGGGAAAACCTGATCCAGTTGGAGCTGCAAAAGATATTAGAGAAACATTCGCGCGCATGGCTATGAATGATGAAGAAACTGTAGCGCTTATAGCTGGGGGTCATACATTTGGTAAGTGTCACGGCGCAGCTCCTGCAACATATGTTGGTCCGCCACCGGAAGCTGCTAGTATCGAACAGCAGGGACTTGGTTGGAAAAACAGCTATAAAAGTGGTAAAGGCCCTGATACAATCAGTAGTGGAATTGAAGGTGCATGGAAACCAAATCCAACAAAATGGGATATGGGTTATTTTAAAGTATTGTTAAGATACAAATATGAGTTAGTTAAAAGTCCCGCAGGAGCGTATCAGTGGATAGCTAAAGATGTAGCTGAAGAGGATATGATTATAGATGCACATGACCCATCAAAGAAGCATCCTCCTATGATGACAACAGCTGACTTAGGTCTTATCTACGATCCTATATATAAAAAAATTGTAAAAAACTATTCAGAAAATCCTAAGAAATTTACTGATGATTTCGCGCGTGCTTGGTTTAAATTAACACATCGTGATATGGGTCCTATTTCACGATATCTTGGTCCAGAGGTTCCTTGTGAGGAGTTTATATGGCAAGACCCTGTACCAGAAGTCGATTATGAATTAATTAATGAAGGTGATATCAAATATCTTAAAAAGAATATCTTAGATTCTAAATTATCAATATCAGAGCTTGTCTATACAGCTTGGTCATCTGCATCAACATTTAGAGGTTCTGATAAACGTGGTGGTGCAAATGGAGCTAGAATTCGACTAGAGCCACAAAAAAATTGGGAAGTTAATGAACCACAGCAATTAGATTATGTTTTACATATTCTTGAAGAAATAAAAGAAGATTTTAATTCTTTACAGTTAAAAAATAAGCAGGTATCTTTAGCAGATATGATTGTTCTTGGAGGATGTGTAGGTATTGAAAAGGCAGCAAAGAATGCTGGATATAAAGTTAGAGTTCCTTTTATTCCAGGACGTACAGATGCATCACAGGAACAAACTGATATTGAATCATTTTCTGTACTTGAACCAAAAGCAGATGGATTTAGGAATTATCTAAAGTCAGATTATTCAGTGCGTGAGGAAGAATTATTAATTGACCGTGCACAACTTTTAACTTTGACTGCTCCCGAGATGACAGTTTTAATAGGTGGTATGCGTGTATTGAATACAAATTATGGAAAGTCTAAGTATGGTGTTTTTACAAATAGACCAGAAGCTCTTACAAATGATTTCTTTGTAAATCTTTTAGATATGGACACAGTTTGGACACCTACTTCTTCTGATGAAAAGGTATTTGAGGGACGTGACAGAGAAACAGGAAAGTTAAAGTGGGAAGGAACACGAGTTGATCTTGTTTTTGGATCTAATTCTCAACTTCGTGCTATTGCAGAGGTGTATGCAAGTGAAGGTTCTCAGGGTAAATTCTTAAAGGATTTTATATGTGCTTGGAATAAAGTAATGAATGCAGACCGTTTTGATATAGACAAATCTAAAAAATAGAATAATAGTATTCCTGTGAATTGTCTCAAATATTAAAATACACGAAAAAATCATACTATGATAGTATGATTTTTTTTATGAAAAATAAAGAAATATCATTAATATTAATAAATAAAAATAATGAAAAAATAAAAGCATTAAATAAAACAAATAAACGTAAAAAATTATAACAAAGATAAAACTATTAAATTAAGACTATCCTATAATATTGCTTACTTAAGTAAAAAAGAACTTTCAAAAGATGAAACTCTAGATTATATTGATATAATAAGAATAGGAAAGGGGAATTTTGAATGGAAAAAATTATTTTAATAGAAGACGACGAAAAAATAAGAATTGAGCTAAAAAATTTCTTAGTTAATTATAACTACGAAGTAGTAATAATGGAGGAATTTGAAAACATAGTAGAAAATACACTAAACGAAAAACCTCATTTAATATTACTAGATATAAACCTACCAATATGTGATGGATATTATATATGTAGAGAAATAAGAAAAAAATCGGATGTACCAATAATAGTAGTAACAAGCAGAGATACAGAAATGGACGAGCTTATGAGTATGAACTTAGGAGCTGATGATTTTATAACAAAGCCATATAACACACAAATACTTTTAGCTCATATAAATTCAATATTAAGAAGAACTTATAAAAATACACCTGTAGAAATACTTACATATAAAAATTTAGAATTAGATTTGAGTAAAAATAGTATTTGTTTTGATGATAAAGAATTAGAACTGACAAAGAATGAATTTAGAATATTAAATTGTTTAATGAAAAATAAAGGCAAAATAGTATCAAGAGGAGATTTGATGGATTATTTATGGGATTTAGATTTATTTATAGATGATAATACTCTAACCGTAAATATAAATAGACTTAGAAAAAGACTAGAGATAGTAGGATGTAATGACTATATACAGACAAAAAGGGGAATAGGCTATATAATGCCGTAACTTATGAATATAAAAGAATATATAAAGGATAAACAATTTTACATAGTTCTTAGATTGTCATTTTTAGTTTTTGTAGTATATATATTAGGGTTATTACAAGTAGAAGATATAACTATAAAATTTATAATAACTCTATGGGTAGTACTAAATGCAATTGAAATAATCCATGATTACAATAGAAAATCAAGATATTATAATGAGACTAAAAATATATTAAATGATTTAGATAGAAAATACCTGTTACCTGTTGTAATAAATAGACCAGAATTTATTGAAGGACAATTATTATATGATGTGATCAGTGTTACAGATAAGGGAATGCATGAAGAGGTAAATAAATATATATTTATACAAGAAGAATACAAAGAATATATAGATATGTGGGTGCACGAAATTAAAACGCCTATAGCATCTAGTAAACTAATAATAGAAAATAATAAAAATGAACATACATTAAGCATACTAGAAGAAATTGAAAAGATAGAAAATTATATAGAACAAGTTTTATATTACTCTAAAAGTAATGAACTAGAAAAAGATTATATAGTAAAAGAAATAAGCTTAAGGCAGTGTGTAAATAACACAATAAGAAGAAATAAAAAAGCTATAAGAGATAAAGATATATCAATAGATATACAAGACTTTAATAAGAATGTGTATTGTGATAACAAATGGGTGGAATTTATCTTAAATCAAATTATAATAAACTCAGTAAAATATATTGGAAATAAATCTATAAATAAGAAGCTATATAGAGCAAATGGGAAAATAAAAATTTATATTGAAGAACATAGCAACAGTACAGAGTTATTTATTGAAGATAATGGTATAGGGATAGATGAAAAAGATTTAAGGAAAGTATTTGAAAAAGGATTCACAGGATTAAATGGAAGAAAGCTTAAAAAATCAACTGGAATGGGGTTATACATTTCTAAAAAACTAGCAGATAAAATGTCTCTAGGTATATCCATAGATTCAAAAATAAATGAATACACAGTAGTTAAAATCACCTTCCCAGAAAATAATATGATGAAAATAATTAATAATTAATTTTTGCATAAAACTTACACCAGTGTAAGTTTTATGTAAGGTTAAGTTATTAAATAAAAACTCTAGATACTATAATCTATAAGTATAAAATAAATTCATTATCTAGAAATAGAAGATTAAATCTAAATAAGAAAAGAAAATTTAATTTATTAATAGGTAATAGATTATACATTTTAGGGGGAGGAATATATGAACACAATACTAGAAGTTAAAAACATAGAAAAATACTATGGAAATAAAAAAAATCTAACAAAAGCAATAAATAATATATCATTTGAAGTTGATAAAGGTGAGTTTGTAGGAATAATGGGGCCAAGCGGAAGCGGAAAAACTACATTATTAAACTGTATAGCAACAATAGATAAAGTAACAACAGGGTCTATAAAGATAGATGGTAAGGATATAACTACTTTATCTAGAAAAAATATAGAGAAGTTTAGAAGAGAGAATTTAGGATTTATATTTCAAGATTTTAATTTATTAGACACGCTATCTGTATATGAAAATATATCCTTAGCGTTATCAGTTATAGGAGTCAAAGGAAAAGATATAGATATACAAGTAAAGCAAGTTGCAAATAAGTTAAATATATCAGATATACTAAATAAATTTCCTTATGAAATATCAGGAGGACAAAAACAAAGAGTAGCATCGGCAAGAGCGATAATTACAAATCCATCGTTAATATTAGCAGATGAACCAACTGGAGCTCTAGATTCTAAGTCTTCAAGAATATTACTTGAAAGTATATCAAATTTAAATGAAACTTTAAATTCTACAATAATGATGGTTACTCATGATGCTTTTACAGCGAGTTATTGTAAAAGAATATTATTTATAAAAGACGGAAAAATTTTTAATGAGCTTATAAGAGGAAACGATAGTAGAAAAGAATTTTTCAAAAGAATTTTAGAAGTAGTTACACTTCTTGGAGGTGACTGTGACAGTGTTATTTAAATTATCTTCAAGAAATGTAAAAAGAAGTATGAGAGCTTATAGTATATATTTTCTTACACTAGCATTAGGAGTTTGTGTATTTTACATATTTAACTCATTAGATTCTCAGACCATAATGATGGATTTATCAGAAAGCAAAAAGAATTATGTACACCTAATTTCACAAATAATATCTGTAGTTTCAGGATTCGTATCTTTTATTTTAGGATTTTTAGTAATATATGCAAATAATTTTATGATAAAGAAGCGAAATAAAGAATTTGGTATATATATGACCTTAGGAATTAGTAAAAAAAAGATATCTATAATTTTATTTACTGAAACTATTATAATAGGAATATTGTCATTATTAGCAGGGATTTTTGTAGGAGTATTTTTATCACAAGGATTAGCTGGAATAACTGCAAAACTATTTAAAACTAGTATGACTAAATATCAATTTATATTCTCTAAAGAAGCTTGCTTAAAAACAATATTTTATTTTGGAATAATATTTATGGTAGTTATGGTATTAAATTTTATAGTGGTATCAAGATATAATTTGATTGATTTGATAAATGGGTCAAAAGCTAATCAAAAGCTTAAAAAAACAAATTTATCTATATCGGTAATACTATTTATTTTTTCTATAATTTGTTTAGGATATTCTTATAAACTTATACTAGAAAATACGTTAGTTAACTTAAATACACCAGAGTTTAAAAAGTCTATATGTTTAGGAATTATAGGTACTGTGCTATTCTTTAGAGCATTGGCAGGATTTTTAATAAAAGTTATCCAAAGTAGCAAAAACTATTACCTAAAAAATCTTAATACTTTCACATTAAGACAGTTTAATAGTAAAATAAATACTCATTATATATCTATAAGTATAATATGTTTAATGTTATTTGTAGCAATAGGGATGATGTCAACAGGAATAGGTATGAAAAATTCTTTTGAAAATACAGTAGAATTTCAAACACCATTTGATCTGTGGATGAGTATAGAAGTTAAAGGGAAAAAAGATAATATCGAAATTGATCAATACTTAAAGGAGCATGGAATAAACTTAGGTGATTATGGGAGTGATATTTTAAAGTATAATTTATATAACAGTGAGATGCCTTTCAAGAAGATGTTTAAAAATACAAATAATCAGTTTTTGAAAAAACAAATAGATGATACTGGTGATTTTAATGTACCTATAATTAAAATATCTGATTACAATAAGATTATGAAAATGCAAAATAAAAAAGGTTTAGACTTAAGAGAAGGTGAAGTTACACTACTTACTGATATGGCATCGATGGAAGAAGCAGTAAAAGATTTTATAGAAAACAATGATGATATTAAAATAAATAACAATATACTTAACGTAAATAAATCATATGAATTTGAATCAATTAAAACACTTCCGATGAGTATGAATCAGACAACTTTAATAGTTAATGATAATCAAGTCAAAGATATGAATATTTATGAAAAAAATCTAAGTCTTAACTATAAAGGAAATAAATTAGATAAAGAAAAAATGGTATCAAAAAATATTGATAAAGTAATAGAAGATACATATGGAAAAGAGAATTCACATAAAATACTTGCTATTACTAAGATATGGTGTTTTGAAAATAGTATGGCAACTTCAAATATATTCTTGTTTGTAGGACTTTATATAGGAATAGTATTTTTAATATCTAGTGCAGCAGTGCTAGCCATTAGCCAACTAGCTGGTGCCACTGAGAGTATGGAAAGATATAAGACACTTAGAAGGCTTGGCGTAAGTACGGAAATGATAAATAAATCGATATTTTTACAGGTTTTACTATACTTTATACTTCCTATTGGACTTGCATTGGTTCACAATATAGTTGGTATAAAAGTAGCAAATAATTTTATCAAAATGTTTGGAAACTATGATATGATAAGCAATAATATTATTTCAATAAGTTCAATATTAATCATATATGGTATCTACTTTTTAGCTACATATAGTGGATATAAAAGGATAGTTAATAATGATTATTAATAGATTTATTAAGCTTAAGAATAATATAAAACTATAAAATACTTAAAATTTAAGTACTAAATAATAAATATATATCGTTATTTTAAAAGATATGATGTATAATAGAAAAGATAAGCACTTTTTATGTTTAGATATTAAATGGCATAGGAAGTGTTTATTTTATTTTGTAAACAATTTAGATTAATATAAAAGGAAACAAAAAGGAGATATAAATGCTATTTACAGATTTAGACATAATTAAACCAATACAAAAAGCACTAAAGGAAGAAGGATATTTAAAACCAACACCGATACAATCAAAGTCAATAACACCATTATTAGAAGGTAGAGATTTATTAGGATGTGCACAGACAGGTACTGGAAAAACAGCATCTTTTGCAATACCTATAATACAACAAATATATAATGATAAAAAATCACTAAAAGGTAAAAGAACTATAAAAGCGGTAATACTAGCACCTACAAGAGAATTAGCAATACAAATAGAAGAAAACTTTGCAGCTTATGCAAGACATACAAATATAAAAAGTTTAGTTATATTTGGAGGTGTATCTCAAAATCCTCAAACTAAAGCATTAAAGCAAGGGGTAGATATACTAATAGCAACTCCAGGTAGAATGCTTGATTTATATAATCAAAAATTCTTAAAATTAAATGATGTTAAACACTTTGTTTTAGATGAAGCTGACAGCATGTTAGATATGGGTATGATACATGATGTAAAAAGAATAATGAGTTACCTTCCAAAGGTTAGACAAAATATATTTTTCTCAGCTACTATGCCAAAGGAAATATCAAAATTAGCAGATTCAATATTTAAAAATCCAGTTAGAGTAGAGGTTGCACCAGTTTCATCAACAACTGAGATGGTTGACCAAAATATTTACTTTGTAAGTAAAAAGCAAAAGACAAATTTACTTATAGAGTTATTAAAAAGTAACCCAAAAGAATCTGTACTTGTATTTTCAAGAACAAAACATGGAGCAAATAAAATAACACAACAGCTAATATCATCATCAATAAGTGCTGCTGCAATACATGGCAATAAGTCACAAAATGCAAGACAGCTAGCATTAAATAATTTTAAAGAAGGTAAGATTAGAGTACTGGTAGCAACTGATATAGCTGCAAGAGGGATTGATATTGATGATCTACCATATGTAATAAATTATGATTTACCAGAAGTTGCAGAGACTTATGTTCATAGAATCGGAAGAACAGGAAGAGCGGGAAGAAGTGGTAGAGCAACAGCATTTTGTGCAATGGAAGAAAGAGATCTTTATAAGGCTATAGAAAAACTTATAAACAAAAAGATTGAAGTTGTAGAAAATCACAGCTTTGCATCTAGTGCAGAGGATATAACTGTATCAGGGAATAAGAACAATAGAGGTAGAAAAAGACCTAACAGAAATAACGGCAATAAAAGCAAAGCTAAATTTACAAATAAAAATAAAAGTAAAAATTAAAAAATAGTTGGAAAGATAATCTTAATATAAGTATGATTAGTTTATGTCATTGAAATTTATGAAAAAGGTATTGATTTTTTAATCAATACTTTTTTTATTACAAGGGAATTTATATGTAATTACAATAAAAGTATATACGATTAGGAAAATGGTTGCCTTGATTTTGGGTCGTAACTGCTATATACTATAATTAAAATTACAAATAAAAAAGAACCGTCTTTAGAGAAGGGCTTTTAGTATCGCGCTTATTGCGTTGTATGAAGAGTCTTTTTTTTTATTAGGGTTCAAAACAATTAAGACTTTTACATTGAAGTACTTTTGACAGTCTAGTTTTAAATAATTTAACTTCTATCGATTGTTTCATTGCAACGTACTGCGTTGCAATTAGGCATATATTATAAAATAATTAGGAGGAAACAAAATGGAAACTATTAATGTTCAAAAACGTAATTTTAATTTAAAGGCAAAAAAAATGAGACGACTCGGGTTGGTTCCTGGAAATGTATTCGGGAAATCTTTGAAAGATCCAATATCTATTCAAATGGAAGAATCTGTTGCACGCAGATTGATTCGTCTAAATCGTGAAGGTAGTAAAGTGGTGATGAATATTGAAGGACAAACAATGCCGGTACAAATCAAGGAAAAATCAATGAATAGAGTGAACGATGAAATTTTAAATATTAGTTTTCAAGCATTAAGTGCAAATGAAAAAGTAAACAGTGTAATTCATATTATTGTTGTCAATGATGCAAAAATCCAAGGGGTAGTGGAGAAAATGCAGCTTGAAATTCCATACACATCTTTACCTAAACATATGATTGATACTATAACTATTGACGTTGATGGAATGAAGGCAGGTAATGTTATAACTGTTGGAGAAATTCCTGAACTACAGAGTGACAAAATTGAATTACAAGTTGATCCAGAAAATATCGTATTACGTATAAGTGAGAAACAGAATAATGCTTTGGAAGCTGTTGAAGGATAAATAAATATTAAGAAAATATAATTATAGAAAGAGTTTGGATTGTTATACACTTTGGTGTAAAAACATGAAAAGCTCTTTTTTTTATTTTTGAGAGGGGAATAACAAATTTATAGTACGAACTGCCTTTTAGAAACATTTTAATTGAAAATTAGTAAATAAGCGATAATATAAGAAAGTTAGCTAAAAGAACCTAAAAAATACATAAAAATAACAATATTCTACAAAAATAAAGGCAAAATATGGTAATATATATAAGCGGGTAAATGATTCAAATTAATTTTTAGGTTTTGCTAATTAGATATGTCTACATCCTATAATTTGATGTTTATGTAAGCTAATAAGTAAATTAACAGAATGAAATATTTATTAGGAGGGAACTTATGCAAATAATAAGTTATTTAATTCCAGGTATTTTGCTATCTTTAGTTGATTATTTTTTATTTGAAAATAATAAAAAACCTTTGGCTATTATAAAAAAATTATTATTTTTTATTATATTATTTAATATAATATCATTAAATTTAGTAAAATACGTATTTAATCAACCTCAGATATTAGAAGGGGTTTTGTACACTACAACTGCATTTCCATATAAATACATGGCATTCACGTTATTTTTAGGAGTTTGCTTTATTTTTGCAAAAGGAGTATTGAACTCAAATGTTAGCTTTTCAAAAATTACTAATAAAATGAGTAAAAAAGTATTAGTTGTTAGTATAATATCTGTTGTATTTTTTGTAATTGGAGTAACATTTGTATTTTTTTCAAGATGGTTTGTCAATTTCTTTGGTGAAATTACTCCAGAGCAATTTCTTTTCAATTTAAAATCTCCACTTAAAGGAACAGCTTCTGGTATGTCTCAAGAGATTTTAAGTAATCCAATATTTAAAACAGTAACATTAACTACTATATTTTTAATAGTTTTAAACTTTAACTATGATATATTTGTAGTTAAAAATCATGTAAAAATTAAGATACTGTCTCAAAGATATTTAAAATTGGCATCTATTGTATTATCATTTATAGTTTTAATAGGAGGCGTAAGTTATGGATTTGGAAAATTGCGCTTAAAAGAAGTTTTTAGTGCATATTTATCTAATTCAACATTCATAGCAGATAATTATGTTGACCCTAACAAAACTAAAATATCATTTCCTAATAAAAAAAGAAATTTAATTCATATTTATTTAGAGTCTGTGGAAAATTCTTACTTATCTAAAGATTTAGGTGGTAATATGGATGTTAATCTAATGCCTGAATTATATGAATTATCAAAAGAAGGAGTATCTTTCTCAAATAATGATAAATTAGGAGGACCTTACCAAACGTATGGTTCATCTTGGTCTGTAGCATCTATGATAAATATGGGAATGGGAATTCCTTTAAAAATACCTATGGATGGTAATTCATATGGAACTTCTGGTAGTTTTTTACCTGGAGCTATATCTATAGGAGATATGCTAGAATCACAAGGTTATAATCAGACAATAATGTTCGGAGCTGATGCTGATTTTGGAGGACTAACAACTTATTTTAAAACTCATGGTAACTTCAATATATTTGATTATAAAGCTGCTAAAAAGAAAAAACTTATTCCACAAGATTATGCTGTTTGGTGGGGATTTGAAGATGATAAATTATATGATTTTGCTAAGGATGAGTTAACTAGATTATCTAAAGAAGGTAAACCATTTAACTTTACTATGGAAACCGCTGATACTCATTTTCCAGATGGGTATCTATCACCTAATGCAGAGAAAAAACATGACTCTCAATATGCGAATGTTATTTCTTACTCAACAAAAGAAACAGTTGAATTTGTAAGATGGATTCAACAACAACCATTTTATGAAAATACTACTATTGTACTAACAGGAGACCATTTAAGTATGGATAAAAACTTTTTTAAAGATTTTGATCCATCGTATAAAAGAAATATATTTAATTTAATATTAAATTCTCCAGTACAAACAAAAAACACAAAAAATAGAGAGTTTGCTCCATTTGATATGTTCCCAACTATTTTAGCTAGTATGGATATCAAAATTAGTGGTGATAAGCTAGGATTAGGAACAAATTTATTCTCTAACCAAAAAACATTAATAGAAAATAAAGGACTAAAAACAGTAGAGTCAGAGTTAGGAAATAACAGTAATTTCTTTAATGACGAATTTATATCTGAAAACAAAGATAGTGTATATTCACCTATGAAATAATTAAAAGAAAATGATTTTAAATTTTTAGGACTGTGAGATAAAACTCACAGTCCTTTTTAGTTATGCTTAATATGTTTTTGAGTTTTAAAATTAGAAAGAAGTAAGTTTAATTCAAATTCCATTCTGGATTTAAGATCATAACTTCCCTCATGAAGACACCAGTCAAATATGGTACCTCTAGATATTCTCATAATTATCATAGTCAAATCAAATGAAGAAATAGAGCTATTTAACTCACCACTTTTTAGTGAATCTTCTATAATAGATCTAACTTCTAATGCTATATAACGGTCAGGTTTAGTAGAATACTTTGATTCTATTGAAAGTAAATTTTTATATATTTCACTTACAAATACCCAACCAAGTTCTTCCATGACAATAGCACCTTCACCTAATAAAAATAATAATTTATCGAGATTTAAATCTAAATCTTTTGTTTCAAGTCTATCTAATACTAAAATATCAACTTGTTCATAAGCCGTGTTGATTATTTCTGCTTTTGATTTAAAATGATGATAAAAAGCTCCTATTGAAATTTCTGCAGCTTGGCAGATATCTTGAATTTTTACACTATCAAATCCATTTAATTTAAAAAGTTCAGTTGCTACTTGTGTAATTCTAAGTTTGGTTGCAATAGCTTGTTTTTGTCTATTAGTTAATTTTTTCATGACAAATACCTTTCTATAGCACTGCAATGTGAATACAGTAAATTATATAATTATTTAGTATAGCATAAAAAAAGTAAATATATAATGAAAAGTTGTGAAAGAAAGCAAATGAAAACGACATGTATACATTTACAAAATATGGTAAAGATGATATATTTTAATTACAGAATGTGATTCGGTGAAATTAATTCTGTGTTGAATGTTACAAAGTTAACAAATGATGATATAAGATTAATCAAAGTAAAAGGATTGATTGTAAATATACTAAATACTTTTAACAATATCAATAAATATTAGGGGGTAAGTTTATGGAAAAGTATAAAGTTATAGAGATAAAGGAAAGTGTTTTTAAGAATAATGATGAACAAGCAGATTTGCTTAGATCTGACTTAAAGAAAGAAAATACTTTTTTATTAAATTTAATGTCTTCTCCTGGTTCAGGGAAGACTACAACAGTTTTAAGAACTATTGAAGCTTTAAAAGATGAGATGAAAATAGGGGTTATGGAAGCTGATATAGATTCAGATGTTGATGCTGATACTGTTTCAAAAACAGGGGCAAAGGTAATACAGTTACATACAGGTGGAATGTGTCATTTAGATGCAGATATGACTAAGCAAGGTTTAGTAGAGCTTGGAACAGATGATGTTGAATTTGTAATATTAGAAAATGTGGGGAATTTAGTATGTCCAGCAGAATTTGATACTGGTTCTTCTAAAAATGCTATGATACTTAGCGTACCAGAAGGACATGATAAACCTTTAAAATACCCATTAATATTTTCAGTAGTGGATGTGGTTTTAATAAATAAAATTGATGCTATAGAGTATTTTGACTTTGATTTAGATTTAGTTAAAGAACATATTAAAAAAAGAAATCCAAATGCAAAAGTTATAGAGATATCAGCTAAAACTGGAGAAGGTATAGATGAATGGGCTAATTGGATAAGAGAAGAAGTAAAGACTTGGAATAATTAAAAAATATAAAAATTATAATTTTTAGGGGGATTAAGATGGCAGTTAAAGAAAAGGTTCTTCAATTTGCAAACCAAGTTAGTGGAAAGAAACCAGGGTCTAGAGGGTACTTTGGTGAAAATGATGCACGTTATAGAATTTTAGAGCCAGTTGTAACAGATGAAATGGCAGAAGTTTTACTTTGTATGGAGATTAGAAAGAAAACAACAGCTGAGAAAGTAGCACCTTTATGTGGTAAGAGTGTTGAGAAGTGTACAGAGCTACTATTAGAATTATCAGAAATAGGGGTAGTTTTCGTTAACGAAATAGATGGTGTAGATACTTTCTGGTATGAAACTTGGGTACCAGGAATTATGGAAATGATGGTTAACAATAAGGAACAGGCTAAAAAATATCCGCAAATTCCTAAAGCATTTCATGATTATGGTGTGGAAAATGGACCAAGATCTACAGGAAGTTTTCCTCCAGGTGTAGGGCTTATGCGTGTTATTCCAATAGAAACTGCAATAGATGGAGAAACAAGAAGAGCTTCATATGAGGAAATATCAAAATATTTAAATGAGAGTGATAAATTCTCTGTATCAGACTGTTCATGTCGTACAGCAAGAGAAAGTATGGGAGAAGGATGCGGACATCTAAAAGAAGATATGTGTATTCAATTAGGCCATGCAGCTGAATACTACATAAGAACAGGTAGAGGTAAAAAAATAACTAGAGAAGAAGCTTTTGAAATAATAAAAAGAGCTGAAGAAAATGGGTTAATGCACCAAATACCAAACTTAGATGGATCAGGAAAAACTCATGCAATATGCAATTGCTGTGGATGTTCTTGTTTAGCACTTAAGGGTGGAAATATGTTTGCAAATACTGATATGGTACGTTCTAACTATGTATCTAAAGTAGATAAAGATAAGTGCGTTGCTTGTGGAGAGTGTGTAGTTAACTGTCCAACTAATGCTTTAAAACTTGGTCAAAAATTATGTTCTAGTAAACCTATTGTAGACAAAATAGAAAGAAAAGAAACGCCAAGAAATACTAATTGGGGACCAGAGAGATGGAATGAAGATTATAGAATTAATAGAGAAGATGTAGTAGAAAGTGGAACAAGTCCATGTAAGACTGCATGCCCTGCTCATATAGCTGTTCAAGGATATATTAAACTTGCATCACAAGGAAGATACAAAGAAGCTTTGGAACTTATAAAACAAGAAAATCCATTCCCAGCTATATGTGGTCGTATCTGCCCAAGAAAGTGTGAATCAGCATGTACAAGAGGGGATATAGATTCACCAATAGCTATAGATGAAATTAAAAAGTTTGTAGCTGAACAAGACTTAAAAGAAGAGCATAGATTCATTCCTAAAAAAAGACATAATTACGGTAAAAAGATTGCAATAATAGGTGGAGGACCTGCTGGGCTTTCATGTGCATATTATTTATCAATAGATGGATACAAGGTAACAGTATTTGAAAAACAAAAAGCTCTTGGTGGTATGTTAACTTTAGGAATTCCTTCTTTCAGATTGGAAAAAGAAGTAGTTAATGCTGAAATAGAAATACTAAGACAAATGGGCGTAGAATTTAAAACAGGTATAGAAGTAGGTAAGGATATTACATTAGATGAATTAAGAAAAGATGGATATAAAGCTTTCTATTTGGCAATCGGGGCACAAGCTGGTAGAAGATTAAATATAGAAGGTGAAGATGCAGAAGGTGTTATACCAGGAGTAGAATTTGTACGTGATGTTAATTTAGGTGAAGATGTAAAACTAAATGGAAAAGGAGTTGTTATAGGTGGAGGAAATGTTGCGATAGACGTTGCAAGAAATGCAACAAGAGTAGGTGCAGATAGTGTAAATATGTTCTGCTTAGAAAATCGTGAACAAATGCCTGCTTTAGAAGAAGAAATAGAAGAAGCTTTAGAAGAGGATATAGTAATAAATAACTCTTGGGGACCTAATAGAATAATTGTAGAAGATGGAAAAGTAGTAGGGGTTGAATTTAAGAAATGTGTTTCTGTATTTGATGAAAACGGAAGATTCTCTCCAGTATTTGATGAAGAGAATTTAAAAGTAGTAGATGCTGATTATGTTCTAATTTCAGTAGGTCAAAGTATTGACTGGGGTGATTTACTTAAAGGAAGTAAAGCAGAGTTAAATCCTAATAACACAATAAAAGTTGATGGATTTACTTATCAAACAAATGAACCTGATATATTTGCGGGAGGAGATTCATACACTGGTCCTAGATTTGCAATAGATGCAATAGCAGCAGGCAAACAAGGAGCTATATCAATTCACCGTTTTGTTCAGCCAGGGCAAAGTTTAGTAAATGGACGTGATAGAAGAGATTATCATGAATTTGATAAGAAAAGCTTACAATTAGAAGGATATGACAATATGCCAAGACAAAGACCAAATCATAAATCTGGCGTAGATGCAAAAGAATCTTTCAAAGATATGCGTCTTACTTTTACAGAAGAACAAATGAAAAAAGAAACAGAAAGATGTTTAGGTTGTGGAGCTACTGTTGTAGATGAATATATGTGCGTAGGTTGTGGTCAATGTACTACAAAATGTAAGTTTGACGCTATATCATTAGTAAGAAAATATGATGCAGAAGGTGTAGCTTATGAAGATTTAAAACCAGCAGTAGTTAAAAACGTTATAAGAAGAAAAGGTAGAATAATAGGAAAGAAAGTTAAGGATGTATTTGCAAAATAAAATTAAAATAAAATAGATTAGGGGTGCATTATGGGGATTTTATATGAAAAAATGACCTTTGAAGGATGGGGAATTTTCCTATTTGTATTACTTGCATTGATGGCATTTAATGAACTTGGAAGATCAACAAAATGGACGGGAATATTATTGTTTATAATAGTGCCTACATTTTTAACAATTTTTGTTTGGCCAACTACAGCAGCGCCAGGCAATGAATATGGAACAGGAACTTGGTTTAACTGGGTTAAAACTTATTCGGCACTTGCTGGGTGTGTTTGGTTTATGGCTCTTAGATATATTCCATCGTTACAAAAGAAAAAATGGGCATTGGCTCTTCCAGCGATTATTTTAGCATTAAATATATTTGAAGCTTCTATTAGAGATTTTCAAATTTTCACTTATGGATTAACTGATGGTGGAGTCGTAGATAATCTTTGGACTATATCTGGACCTTGGAATATTATGAATGGTATAGCAGGTTTATTAAATATAGTTACAATTTGTGGTTGTTATGGAATATTTATATCTAAAGATAAAACAAAGGATATGATATGGCCAGATATGATATGGACATGGGTTATAGCTTATGATGTATGGAATTTCGCTTATACTTATAACTGTATATCAGACCACTCAATTTATTGTGGAGTAGCTTTATTACTTTCATGTACAATACCAACTTTCTTTATAAAAAAAGGAGCTTGGTTGCAACATCGTGCTCAAACATTAGCTCTTTGGATTATGTTTGTTATGACTGTTCCTCAATTTGCTGATAGAATAGCACCAGTTCCTACAACACATAACAAAACAGCTTTCTTTGTGGTAAGTTTAATATCTTTAGCTGTGAATGCAGCTTTAGCAATTTACCAATTTAATAAGGTAAGAAAAAATAAACTTAATCCAATAAAGGATGAAATTTACACAGATACTGATGCGTATCAACAAGTATTAGCTGAAAATAAATAGATAAAAAAATGTAGTTATTAAGTGTGAAAACTTAGTAACTACATTTTTTTTTATTTATATTGTATAACCTGTTAACATTGGATAAACATTAAATATGATAAAGTATAATGATATAAAATTTTAATTTATTGATTTATAAGGAGATATAAAAATGAGATTACTAGTTATAGAAGATAATATAGAACTGTCAAACTCAATGAAAAAAGGGTTAGAAAATATGAACTTTAAAGTAGATATATCAAATACTGGAGAAGAAGGAGAGGAGAAAGCAAGCATTAATGAATATGATGTTATATTATTAGATTTAAACCTTCCAGATACTGATGGAATAGAAGTACTAAAATACCTTAGAAAAAAGTCAATAGATACACCAATAATAATAATAACAGCAAGAGATAATGTATCAGACTTAGCAATAGGATTAGATAATGGAGCAGATGATTATATAACAAAGCCATTTCAACTATTAGAAGTTAGGGCAAGAATTCACGCAGTAATAAGAAGATTCCATGGGAGAACTAATCCAATTATAAATATTGGAACTTTAAAACTTAACCCAGTAAATCGTACTGTGTATATAGATGAAAAAGAGGTAATACTTGCAATAAAAGAGTTTGATATATTAGAGTACATCTGCTATAAACACCCTGCAGTTGTTTCTAGTGAGGAAATTGTAGAACATGTATATGATGAAAACTTTGATCCATTTTCATCAGTATTAAGAGTACATATATCAAGGTTAAAAAATAAATTGAAAAATATACAAGGTCAAGATGTATTAGTTAATGTTAGAGGAAAGGGCTATTGTTTATGCGTAGAGTAAACTTTAAAAGTGGACTAGCTATAATAATATATTCATTAATACTATCACTTGTTATAGGAGTTGGATTATATAAAATAAAAGGATCTTTTAATAATTTAGAAGCTAAAACAAATATAAAAGATGCGAAAGCTATTATTATTAGTACTTCTATATCTAATGAAGGAGATTTAATATATAGAGCACTAAAGGAAGGCAGTTATCCAAATTTAAAAGAGTATAATGAAAGCTTTGAAAGTCATAAAATGACAGGTACAAGTAAGTTAGTAGATGTAGCTGAAATCGGAAGAGCTTACCTGAAGATAGGATTTAAAGACATATTAAGTATAGTTTTAATCTTTTTCTTTGTTTTAATATTGTCATCTTTAATATTGTGGATAGTATTAAATAAGATTCATGATAAAGAAATAGAAAATATTGTGAAAAATTTAAATGAACTTGATGATGATTTTAATCCATACTTAGTAAGCAAAACTTTTGGAATAGCTTATGAAAATATAAAGGAAAAATTTAAACAAAATTTAGAGGACTATAAAAAGTTAAATTCTTATTTATCACATGAACAAAAAAATGCTATTGCTATATTAAGAACCAATTTAGAAATAGACAACAATCAAGAGTATATTAAATTGATAGATAATATTACTGATAGTATAGATGATGTATTAACTTTAAGTGACTTAAAAACAGATGATGAGATGGTGGGGGTAGATGTTTCTTTAGTATGTGCGAGTGTTTGTGATATATATCAAAAAAATTATAAAAATATTGAGTTTGATTTTGATGAAGAAAATAATACAACTATTTTGGCTAAGGAAAGATGGATATATCGAGCAGTAAGTAATTTGGTTGATAACGCAGTAAAGTATGGTGAGAATAAAAAAATAAGAGTATCTGTAAGAAATAAATACAATAGCGTAATAATTAAAGTAGAAGATAACGGAATTGGGATGGAAAAAAATTTTATAGATAATATATTTAACAATAAATATAGAATTAATGATTTAAAAAAAGATGGATATGGTATAGGTTTAAGTTTAGTATCACATGTGTGTGATTTATGTAATGGAATAGTAGTGGTAGATAGTGAAATAAATAAAGGGTCTTGCTTTTATTTATCCTTTTCTGAATACAAGAATTAATATTTATTTTTAGATTTTAAGGTGAGGGTTAACATTGAGTAAACAATATATTTATTATAATTTACTTATAGTAAAACCTAAAGAAAAGGAGAATTTCATATGTATATTTTTAAAAATGCATTAAAAAATTTATCAAGGAATAAGGGGCGAAATACATTATTAGGAATTATAATGACAGCTATACTTTCTTGTACAGCTATATCTATTCTTATTAATACAACATCTAATGAGATAATAAATGATTATAAAAATAGATTTGGAGCTGAAGTTTTTATACAGTCAAATATGGAGAAGACACAGGAAAAAATAAACGAAGGAAAAGTTGAGGAGTTAAATAAAGGAGTACCTAACGATATTAAAGAAAAACTTTCTAAATCAAAGTATATTAAGGAAACTATATTTAGTTTAACATTTAGTGGTTATAGTGATAAGATTAAAGCTTTAGATCAACCAGAGGGTTCAGATGATTTGGATTTGAGCAATGTTGTAGCTATTGGTGGTAACTCAAACCTTAAAAAAAGTCCAAACTTAAATGTTTTAGGAGGACTTAGTAATGATGGTAAAAAGGAATTTAAAAATGGAACAAGAAAAATCATAGAAGGTAAAATGCCACAAAAAAATAATGAAGCTATGGTTAGTAAAGAGTTTGCAAAGTTAAATAACTTAAAGGTTGGGGATAAGATGCAAATTAAAAATCCTCAAGATCCAGATAATTTAGAGTCACTAGATTTAACTATATCAGGAATATATTATGATGGAGCACAGTCTAATGATTATGGAATTAAGCATCATATGTTAAATAGAAGCAATGAGATTATTACAACATATGATACTTTAAAATTGTATGATGAAAAATCTGAAGAAGATTTAGTTACTATGGATGCAAAATATTACTTAAAAGATCCAGATTTAGTAGATGAGTTTAATAAAGAAGCTCATGAGATGGGATTAAGTGATTTATTTGATTTATCTGTAGATGCAAGTAGTTACAATAGTATTGTTAAACCTGTAGAAGGATTAAAAAATATTTCAAAGATATTTATGACTTTAGTTTTAGGATTTGGAGGAAGCATACTAGTTTTAATTTCTATTTTAGCTATTCGCGAAAGAAAATACGAAATAGGTGTTTTAAGAGCTATGGGTATGAAAAAAGGCAAAGTTGCGTTAGGTTTAATCTTTGAAACACTATCTATGATACTTATTTCTTTAAGCATAGGATTAACCATTGGAAGCATATGCGCTCAACCAGTTTCAAATATGCTTTTACAAGGACAAATAGATGCTCAAAAACAAGCTGAATCAATGAGTATGACTGTTGGGTTTGGGGGTCCAAGTACAACAGCACCAGCTTTAGAAAAATTAGACGTATTTTTAAGTGGAGAAGCTATTTTAATCATTACACTAATAGCATTATTACTAGGAGTAGTATCTGCTGGTATAGGCATTTTATATATAAATAGATATGAACCAAGAAAAATACTAACAGAAAGGAATTAATGATATGAGTTTACTAAGTTTAAAGGATGTAAGTTATAGATATGAAGGTGCTAAGAGAAATGTTTTTGATGATATAAATATAGATTTTGAAAAAGGAAAAGTATATGGAATAATAGGAAAATCGGGAGCGGGTAAAAGTACTTTATTATCATTAATATCAGGGCTTGATACATGTAAAAGTGGAGAAGTTTTATACAAGGATAACAGTTTGAAAAATATAGATAGAGATTTATATAGAGCAAAGGATATAGGGGTTATATTTCAAGGATACAATTTACTATTAAATGCTACGGCTAAAGAAAATATATTATTATCTATGAATATAAGCAACTCTAAGCAGGAAAACAAAGATAAATACATAGATGGTTTACTACAGGATGTAGGTATTGATTCTGATAAAGTAAATAGAAAAATTTTAAATTTATCAGGAGGAGAGCAACAAAGAATTGGGATAGCTAGAGCGCTATCACATAATCCAGATATAATAATTGCCGATGAACCAACTGGAAATCTTGATAATGAAACTGAAGAAAAGATTATGGATATTCTAGTATCATTAGCTCATAAACATAACAAGTGTGTTATCATTGTTACTCACTCAAAGAAAGTGTGTTCATACCTTGATGAAATTTGGGGATTAAAATCTGGAAAATTATTATTTATAAAAGATGAAAAGGAAAAAGTTAATACTGACAAATAATAGAAAATAAATTAAACACAGTATATGATAGGAGGATGTTATGAAATCGTCAGATATAAAAAAGGTACCAAAGCTCACAGTTATATTATATATATGTGCAATATTAATGGCTCTAAGCACTATATTTATTATATATAAATCAAATGTTTACATATCAGATTTAGTTAAAGAGGGATTTGATCCTAAAAAGGAGTTAGTAGAAGTAATAAATTATTACTTAGTTACAGTTACACCATTTGTATTTTACACAATATCTTTAATTACTTTAGGATATATAGTTAAAAAGATATATTATATAACAGAAGTCAAAGAAGAAATAAAAGAAAAAAGTATATATTTAGAAAGAGTACCAGAAAATAAAGATGATGAAATAGATGACTTTTTTAGTGATATATAATTATATAACAATTAGAATAGAAGAAAGAAGTAGTTATTATTTCTTGGAGTTAGCATATTAGCGAGACCTATGAAAAGCACATTGATAATTTTATCAATGTGCTTTTATTTACGTCATAAACACAAAATATGGAAAAAAATGTAATAAAATGTTAAAGTATAAATAAAATAACATTAAAATGGGGCGTAATAAATGATTAACAACATAACTAGGTATTTTAGAAGTGCTTTAATTGCAAAAAACCAAGGATTTATTGATATAAAAAATCTAGACAATAAATATGAGATTATTGATAAGATAGATTTATATAGAGGTACTATTGATTTAGATATTGTAAACAAACTGCAGTTATCTAGTAAGGAAAATAGAGGCTCAAAAGATAAAAGCATAGATGTAATAATAATATCAAAGGTTATAAAAACTAAATTTATAGATACAAGAGTATTAAATAATAGGTTAAAAAGTTTAACTGGTATATTATATATGCCAGCGAATATTGATAAAGACGGAAATTTAAGTATGAGTGAAAAACATCCGTGGATACCTAGAGAATTTTTATCTCCTATGATAGAACCACAATTAAGTTTAGGCAATGTAGAAGATATTGATGATTTTCTATCAAATAGTACTGGTCAAAGAGAAAAAATAGAAAGTTGGAAAGATTATTTTAATTATACAAAAGATTTCTATGAGTATGTTATTAAATCTAAATATGATGAAAATACATTGAACTTTAATAATGAAAATATTGAACTTGAAGAAAATATATATATTATTTTAGATGATACAGTAAATGCATCTTTTCACATTGAAGCTTTATATAAAGATATATTAAAAAACGATACTTCTAAGTTATTATATGAAAAATTTATAACTCCGAGTATTGAAAAATCTATGGAATTAATACCGAACGATTCTTATTTAAAGATGAAAGAACATAAGGGTCAAATGGGAGGAGAGTATCCTCTTTCTGAATCACAGAGGGAAGCACTTAATCACTTTTCAGAAATAAAAGATGGAGATCTATTGGCTATAAGTGGACCACCAGGAACAGGAAAGACCACTTTATTACAGTCTATAGTGGCAGATTTATATGTTAAGAATGCTATAAAAGAAGAAAAAGCTCCGGTAATAGTTGCATCATCTACCAATAATCAAGCTGTAACTAATATTATAGACTCATTTGGTGGAATCTTACCAAAAGGGATTAAAAATTTAGAAATGCGTTGGATTGAAGGTATCAACAGTTTTGCAACTTATTTTCCATCAAGTACAAAGAAGGATGAATCCGTGAAAAAGGGGTATCAGTGTACTAGTAATAGAGGTAATTTATTTGCAGAAGATATAGATTCTAGTGAAAATATAGTTAAGTCAGAAGAAAAGATGTTGTTTAATGCATCTAAATATTTTGATAGTGAAATTAAGGATATACATGCATGTAAAAAGATATTGCATGACGAAATTATTAATATTGATAAAATAAAAAATAAAGTTATACAAGAATTACAAGATTTAAGAGATGTAATCGGTGAAGTAAGTTTAGATAAATACATTCAGAATATAGATGATAAAATATTACAAAGTAAGAATAAGATATATGATTTCAAATATAAGTTAGAAATAAATGAAAATAAAATATATGAGTATAGAAAGAGAACAGTAGAATGGGAAAATATATATTCGAAATTGCCTTGGTATGTTAGGGTACTAAGTAGATTTAAGGTCTTCACGAGAAAAATAAAAATTCATTTGCAGATTTATATAGAATCGTATGAATATGAACTCATGGATAATTTTAACTCTATAGATGATATTTATGCTTATTATGTTAGGTTAATTAATCATTTAAACAAAGAAAAAATTGATTATAATGAAGAAGTAAAAATAATAAAGAAAAGCATAGAAAATAGTGAAGATGAATTAAATCGTTTAAAAATTCTTCAAGAAAAAATTAAATTAAGTTTTACAGAGTTATTAAAATATAATAATGAAAGTGAAAGTAAAGTCAATAAATATATAAATGAATGTTCTATATTAAAAGTAAATGACTATTTAGATACCAGTGTGAGATATATAGAATTCTGGTTAGCAGTCCATTATTATGAATGTAGATGGCTTCTTAAAGAGGATTATTTGACAGAAAAGCAAAGAGGTACAACGTATTCTAATGTTATATCATCTTTATATCATAGACTGGCGATGGTTACCCCATGTATGGTAATGACGTTTTTTATGCTTCCAGGACAATTCAAGATTTACAATAAAAATGAAAAAATAGATAATTACTTATATAATTTTATTGATTTATTAATAGTAGATGAGGCAGGTCAAGTTTCGCCTGAAGATGCAGCGGCATCTTTCGCACTTGCTAAAAAGGCTATTATAGTAGGAGATGAAAAACAAATACCTCCAGTCTGGGGAATAAATGCTGCTTTAGACGAATCATTAGCAATAAAGAATAATGTTGTAAATCAAAATTTAAGTTTTGAAAGACTAAAGATAACAGGACAAAACTGCTCTCAATCAAGTGTGATGAAGGTTGCAGTTAACTCATGCAAATATGATAAGTATGAGAAAGGATTATTTTTAAGTGAACATAGAAGATGTTATAACGAAATAATTGCATATTGTAATGAATTAGTATATAAAGGGAGGTTGAAGCCTTGTAGGGGGAATGGAAGTGAGGATAAGAAATATCCTATTAAGAAATATCCTCATATGGGGTATAAAAATATTAAAGTAAGCACATCGGAAAAAAAGGGAGGTAGTAGAGTTAATAAAATGGAAGCTGAAGAAATTGCGAAATGGATATCACAAAATTATCAAGTAATAATAAATTCATATAATAACAGTGGTGATATAAAGGAGAATGAAATAATAGCTATAATTACTCCATTTAAAGCTCAGGTGAAAATATTAAAAAAGCAATTGGAAAAATATTTAGGAAAAGCATCAAAAAATGTTTCTATAGGAACTGTTCATACCTTTCAAGGCGCTGAAAGAAAGGTAATAATTTTATCTACTGTATATGGCGATAATGATGGTTGTTTTTTTATAAATCATAATGAGAGTTTAATGAATGTAGCAGTATCAAGAGCAAAAGATGTATTTTTAGTTTTTGGTTCAAGATCATGTTTAGATTCAAAAGGAAGTAGTTCGAGTGCTATATTAAAAAAATATACTAATTATGAGATTGTATAATTTAATTAAGGAAAATAGTTACGGATAGAATGAAGTAACCTTAATACATTAAACTTGGTAATTTATAGCTAGTATGAGGTTAGATAAGATTTAAGGAAATTAAAAAATAGATATATTTTGAATATGCTTAAGAATAGTACCTAAGTATTTATAATCATAAGACCTTGAATGTGGGGGTGATATAGTTATAATCTATATAAAATGATTTGTAATTATGGAGGTAGAGGCATGAATACATTGACTGCGGATATCCTAAATTTCTAAGATTAATAGAATAGTGTTCAAAACAAAAATATATATTTAAGTAAACTGACGAAGTTAATTATAATGCATCATGATTTTGATCATATGGGGTCAGCTGCTGATTTAAAGTCAAAGTATTCTAATATAAAAATATTAGCATCAGAAAAAGATGAAAGTTATATTAATGGAAAAGAAAAATCATTAAGACTTCAACAAACAGAGTCAATTATTATAGTTTGTCAGAAGAACCAAAAGAAGGGGCACTTAATTTTCAAAAGAAATTGGAATCAGTAGAAAATGCTGATGTAGATATAGAGTTAAATGATGGTGATAAGTCTAATTGTTGCGGTGGGGTTGAGATAATTGAAACTCCAGGTCATATATCAATTTACATCAAGGAAAGTAAAACACTAATAGCTGGAGATGCTTTAGTTATTGAAAATAATAAATTGTGTATGGCAAATCCGCAGTATACTTTGGATATGAAAGAAGCTAAAAAATCTATTAAAAAGCTATTAAATTATGATATTGATAGAGTTATATGCTATCATGTTGGGATATGTAATACAGATATAAAAAACTCATTAAACAATATTAGTATGTAAATTTACTTTTATTAAAATCACTCTTATTTCAATTAAGGGTGATTTTTTATTTGCTTATAAATATTAATAAAATCTTAATAAATCATTGATTTTATCTTAAAGAATAGTTCTTATACTATTATTTATAAACATGGTAAAATGATAAGCGAGGTGAGGAAAATGATAAAAGGGAATGTATTATTAGTTGATGATGATAAAGATATAGTTAAATCTATGGAAATACATTTAAAAAACGAGGGGTTAAAAGTGTACAAGGCTTATGATGGAGTAGAAGCATTAGAGCTATTAGTTGAAAAGGAGATTCATCTAATTCTAATGGATATTATGATGCCAAAAATGGATGGATTAAGTGCAACATTAAAAATTAGAGAACAAAAGAATATACCAATTATACTAGTATCGGCAAAAACTCAAGATACAGATAAAATAATAGGGCTTAACATGGGAGCGGATGATTATATAACAAAACCATTTAACCCCCTAGAATTAGTCGCGAGAGTTAAGTCTAATTTGAGACGATACATTGCACTAGGAAATTTCAAACAAGAAAATCTAGAAGAATTAAAAAATGGAGCGTTGGTTCTTGATAATGCTAGTAAAAAAGTTACAGTAGATGGGGAAATAGTAAAGTTAACTCCAATGGAATATAAGATATTAGAAATGTTATTAAAAAATCAAGGAAGAGTATTTTCATCTAGGCAACTATATGAAAGTATCTGGGAAGAACCTGGATATAATTGTGACAGAACAATAGCAGTACATATAAGAAGGATAAGAGAAAAAATAGAAATAAATCCTAAAGATCCAAAATATATAAAGGTGGTATGGGGAGTTGGATATAAAATTGATAAGACGTAAAAATTTAGCAGCGTTAGTTATATGTTTTTGTATAAGTATAATTGGCGCTAATATTCAAAATATATATTTTTATATAGACTATTTAAATAAAGATTTTTATAAAAGCTATGAGTTCGAACGAGCTTTGTATGAAATAGCAACGAATTCTGTATATACAGTAGTTGGAGATAATGCAAGCGAAAAAATGATTAATTATAGAAATGAAAGCCGAGAATTTATTTCTAATAACACTTGTGCTCAGATATTTGTTATGAATAATAAAAGTAAGGAAGTATATTCGAATAATATTTTTGAATTTAATAAATATATGAAATCTGTAGAAAACTATGCAGAGATATATGAAATTAACTTCAAACAAAACACTATGTATAAGCTAATAGATGGGGAGAAAGTTAGAGTATCTACCAAGAATTTTGGAAACTTATCACAAGCAAGAAAAGAGGATGTTAGCACTTATATAGCGATACCATACACTTATGATATACGAGAGTATAAAAATACTAACGATAAGGAACCTTTATATATAAGATATATACAATTTACTAAAAATAATAGAGATGCAAAGATTTTTATATACTCTAAAATAATTGCATTAATAATATTAGTCGCATACTTAGCTTTATATATAATGAAGAATAAAAATCTAAATAAGAAAGTTATATTTACAAATTTATTATTAATTTTATTAGCCTTAATATTATCAATATTACAATCTGAAGTATATGGATGGAGTATTTTTTATCCTATTATTAACACAGGATTACTTTATATTGTATATTATTCAAGTCAATTATTGAGAGGCGAAAATCAAGAAGGTAGGTTATTTTCTAAGACGTTAATAGTAAAAAAAATAGAGGATTTAAAGATAAAAAATGCTACATTGTACACTATAATAAAATATATATGGGTTTTTATACTAGTATTATTAATGCAAGTTATTTCAATTTTTATATCAGAGGATAATTACATAGTAAATGAATTTATAATGTATATTGCTCCGTTTATATATATAACTTTATGCATAATTGCTATTTTAGTTATAATAGATAAAGTAAAAAAGATTGAAAAAATAAGAAATGGAATTTCTGAAATAAAAGATGGAAATATAGAATATAAAATAGAGATAAAGAAAGATTCATTATTTAATGATATAGTATGCGACATAAATGAAATGGGACAAACTATAAATGTAGCAGTTGAAGAAAGAGTAAAAAGTGAGAGAATGAAAAATGAACTTATCACAAATGTATCTCATGATTTAAAAACTCCTCTTACAGCTATGATTAACTATATAAGTTTAATGAAAAATGAAGATATACAACCTGATTACATAAAGGATTATATACAAGTTTTAGATAAAAGGTCTCAAAGATTAAAAGTCTTAATCGAGGACTTATTTGAAGCATCTAAGATTGGAAGTAACAATATAGAATTAGATATAGAGAAAACAGATATAAACCAATTACTTACTCAAACTCTAGTAGAGATGGAAGAATATATAGGTGAATCTAAACTAGAATTTATAGTGAATACACCTGATCATGAGGTATACATATTAGCAGATGGTAAAAAGACTTTTAGAGTATTTGAAAATATAATTTCTAACATACTGAAATATTCTTTAGAGGGAACTAGAGTATATTTAGACTTAGAAGCAATAAATGATAAGGTATATATAAGTTTTAAGAATGTATCTAAGTACAAGCTTAACTTTAATCCAGATGAAATAACTGAAAGATTTACAAGAGGAGACTTATCAAGAAATACTGAAGGATCTGGACTTGGGCTTGCGATAGCTAAGGGATTTATAGAAGCTCAAGATGGAAATTTAAAAGTAGATATAATAGGTGATTTATTTATTGTTAATATAGATTTTAATTTAGAATAGCTAAAAATTAAAATCATTAATATATCTAAAATTAAAAGAAAACACATTGATAATCTACTCAATGTGTTTTTTCTTTATAAATTAATCAATAGAATAATTATAACAAAATCATAGCGTATATTTATATTATTAAGAAGATAAAAATTATAAATTTAGATAAGTTTCAAATAATATATCTATTACTACCAATAGAGTGGACCTTGGGGTAGTATCATATCCGGAAATTTTAACTTGCTGAGAACTTGTATTAATAGGAATATCAACCAGTGTTGATAGTCTAGATTTGGGTCTATTTATAATAGCTGCTGTAGTAAATTGTTTATATTTAAATTTTTCGCATGAAGTAATTAACGTATTTGTCTCACCGCTATTAGATACAAAGATAACTAAGTCTCCATATTGTATATTTTGATCTAACAAGTCAATCATATGAGACTCATATACATAAAAACTATTTTTATTTACTTGCATTAGTAGTTTAGAAAAATATTCTCCAATAGGTTTTGATAAACCTACAGCTACTATTACAACTTTATTAGCATTTTTAATACTTTTGGCTAATTTGTTTATATTAGTAGTATTAAGATTTGCTATATTTTGATTTAAGTTAGCTATGATATCACTAATTTGCTGTTCTCTATCTTTAGTGAAATCTTCTTTATCTAAATCTTTGATTATATGTTTCAGTTCAGAATATCCAGATAGTCCTAATTTAGAACACATTCTTATTATGGTAGTAGTACTTACGCTATTTATTTCAGCTAAAGCTGTTAATGACAAATTTTTTGATTGAGATATATTAGAATCTATGTAGTAAAAAATATGCTTTTCAGCATGACTGAGATTATTTAATTTATGTGAGAATTTCATTACAAAGCTACTGATATTAATCACCGCCTTTATTTTTATTAAAAAGTACAAATGTACTTTTAATGTATAAGAAAATGTTTTTCTTGTAATATATAATACTATTATAAGTTAAAGATATATTTAAGTAAACGTTTTATAGGAGGATGAAAATGAACTTAGCTAATATGACTAACAAGAATCTAATTATGCTAGATTTGAATGTTTGTACAAAAGAAGAAGCGATAAAGTTATTAATAGATAAACTTTATTCTGAAGGTGTCGTTAGTTCACAAAAAGAGTTTTTTAATACTGTAATGGAAAGAGAAGCACATTCTCCAACTGGATTAGAAAAAGGATTAGCAATACCTCATGGTAAGTGTGAATCAGTAAATAAAGCTGCTTTTGCAGTAGCTAGATTAAACAATAAAATATCTGATTGGGAGAGTATAGATGAAAATAATGAAGTTGATTTAATATTTTTATTAGCTATACCTAAGGCAGAAGAGGGTTCTACTCACTTAAAATTACTATCGGAATTATCTGTATCATTAATGAATGAAGAGTTTTACAATTCTTTAAGAACGGCTAAAGATTCTAAAGAATTTTTAATGAACTTGAATAGTGAAAAGAAAGAAAGTAAAGAAGATAAAACATATACAAAAACTGTACTAGCTATAACTGCATGTGCAGCTGGTATAGCTCATACCTATATGTCTGCTGAAGCATTAGAAAAAGCAGGTAAAAAGATGGGAATAAAGGTTATAACGGAGAAACAAGGAGCTAATGGTATAGAAGATAGACATACTAAAGTACAAATAGAAGAAGCAGCTGGAGTAATATTTGCTAGTGATGTTGCAGTTAAAAATATGGAAAGATATCAAGGGAAGCAATTTGTAAAAGTTAGGGTTGCAGAGCCTTTAAAGAATGCAGAAAAATTGCTAACAAAAGTATTAGAAAATCCAGATGGGAAAGTAGAAGTTTCTAATGAGGAAGTAGCGGCTTCATCTGATTCAGGAGCTAAGCAAGGTATATTAAAAGAAATGGTAGAAGCTGTAATGACAGGTATATCTTATATGATTCCTGTAATAGTTGCAGCAGGACTTATGATGGGGATTGCTAAGTTAGCAGCAATGGGATTAGGACAAATAGATAATATGGATACTTTAACACAAAGTGGAAATCAACTTTATGCGCTGCTAGGATATTTAGATAAGTTTGGTGGAATGATATTTAAATTTATCTACCCAATATTTGCCGCATATGTAGCATATTCAATTGCTGATAGACCAGGGTTAGTACCAGGATTTATGGGTGGTGCTTTTGCAGGTGGATTACATTTTACATTTTGGGGAGTTGAGGGTGGAGTACCTTCAGGTTTCCTAGGAGCTTTAATACTAGGTTTAGTTTCAGGATATGTAACTAAGTTTTTAAATGAAAAAATAAAATTAAATAAAAATTTACAAGCAATGAAACCAATGTTTTTATTACCAGGAATATCTGTACTAGTAGTATTTTTATTAAACTTCTATTTAGTAGATCCTATATTTGGCGGATTAAATGGTTGGTTATCAAATGTAATAGCATCTTTTGGAACAGGTTCGACGATAGCATTAACTGCAATAATAGCAGGATGTACAGCATTTGACTTAGGAGGACCAATAAATAAGGCAGCAGGAGCAATCGCAATAGGTCTTGCAGCAGACAGTATATTCCCATTAACAGGAAGAGTACTAGCTATAGTAATACCTCCAATAGGTTTAGGATTAGCTACTGTTTTAGATAAATATATAGTTAAGAGAAGAGTATTTGATGAAAATTTAAGAGTAGTAGGAAATACATCTATATTACTTGGATTAATTGCAATAAGTGAAGGTGCTATACCTTTCATGTTAAAGAACCCATTAATAACAATACCTATAAATGTAATAGGGGCTATAATAGGTTCGACAACAGCTGTAATGTTAGGGGCAGTTCAATGGAATCCATTGCCAGCTATATGGGGATGGCCTTTAGTAGAGAATTTATGGGCTTATATATTAGGGTTAGTAGTAGGTTGTATGTTTATAGCATTAGCTAATATATTTATTAGATTCTATTTAATAAAGAAAGAAGAAGCTAAGAACTCAGATGATAGTATGAGAAAAATATCTTAATTAAAGGGGGAATTATTCAAAATTAAATTAGTTTTGGATAATTCCTATTTTTAAAAATTGAAGATTATTTAAAAATATCAATATTTTAAATGGAGGAAGATATGAATAATAAGAAAAAAGTATATGTGGTACCTCATTCTCACTGGGATAGAGAGTGGTACTTTACAATAGAAGATTCAAATATATTGTTAGGTGAAAACATGCCATATTTAATGGATGTACTTGAAAATAATAAAGACTTTAAATCTTATACTTTTGATGCACAGTTATCAGTTGTAGAGGAGCTAATAAAGTTATATCCAGAAGAAAAGAAAAGGCTTAAAGAACTGGTAAGAGATAAAAGGATATTTGTTGGTCCTTGGTATACTCAAACAGATTCTATATTAGTAAACAAAGAATCTATAATTAGGAACCTTTTATATGGAACAAGACTAGGAAATGAATACGGTCATAGTATGAATGTAGGATATCTTCCAGATATATTTGGGCAAAATGCATATTTACCATCTATATTTAAGGGATTTGGAATAGAAGACAGTATATTACAAAGAGGTTTATACACCGATGACTTAAAGAAGAATTTAAACTTTAAGTGGGTATCTCCTGATAATGAAAGTATAAGAGCGAACAATATTTATTTAGGGTATGGACCAGGTAAATTTTTAGCTTCTGATGATGAGTATATATATGGTAAGCTGATACCTATGCTTAAAAAGCTAGAAAGTTTAAATAAGGATTGTGATAATTTGCTTTTACCATCTGGGGGAGATCAAGTTTTAGTAAGAGAGAATTTTCCTCAAATTATAAAAGAATTAAATGAAAAGCAAGATATTTATGAATTTGTATTATCTGATTATGAGACGTTTATGAATGATACTTGGGTTAAAGATTTTAAAAATGAAATATACGGAGAACTTATAGCATGTGAAAAATCAAGAATACACAATACTATAAAATCTCAAAGATATGACATAAAATATTTAAACACATTAGTAGAAAATAAAATACTTTACGTACTAGAGCCATTAGGTGTTATAGGAAAGTCATTAGGAATAAGTTACAAATCAAGATGGTTAGACGTTATGTGGAAGTTACTGTTTGATGCTCATGCCCATGATAGTATAGGTGGATGCAATTCAGATGATACAAATAGGGATATCATTGCAAGACTTGAAAAAGTTAATAGAATGTGTGATGGATTAATAAATATTATTAAAAAGCAAATTACAATAGCAGTGAGCAAACATTTAAATAGAGATGATTTATTATTAGTATTCAATACTAAGGCTAAGGATATGAACGAAATAATTGAGTCTGTAGTATTTACTAATGAAAAAAATATAGAAATAAAAACTTTAGATGGAGAGTCTTTAGAATTTACTATAAATAATCAAGAAAAGATAAGTGGAGGAAAACAGGTATTAGTAACTGCTGAAGGAGAAAAAGAAGTAGAGCTACAAGGATACTATAGAACTGAAGTGAGAATATCTGGTGTAAATATAAAAGCTATGGGATTTACTACCTTAATAGTTAGCGAAGATAATAAAAATTTAGGGTCAAAATTATTGGAATCTAAAGACCGAAGCATAGAAAATGATATATACAAATTAACTTTTAACGAGAATAACTTAGAATTAGTTAATAAACTTACTAAAGAAAAAATAGATAACCTGATTTACTTTGAAAATTGTGGAGATTACGGAGATTCGTATGATTTTTCACCATTAGACTCAGATGAAAATATATTATCAACAGAAGCTAATTTGATAGAGGTATGTAAAAGTGATTTGGTACAAACTATGATATTAAACCATGAAATAGTTGTGCCTTTTGATATAAAAGAAAGAAAGATAAATGAAAAATCTAAAACATTAGAAATATTAACAAAAATAGAAATGAGAAAAGGTGAAAACTTTATAAGAGTTTCACATGATATAGATAACAATATTAAAGATCATAGACTAAGAGTAGTGCACAATACAAATATAAATTCAAACTTTTCATTAAGCGATCAAGGATTCTCTGCGATAAAAAGACAAAATCATAATAAGTATTTAGATACTTGGATTGAAAGAAAATTTGCAGAAAAGCCAGTATGCATATATGGATTAGAAAACTTTGTTGCACTTAGAAATGATAATAATGCGTTTGGATTAATAACAAAGGGGATAAAGGAATATGAAGTTTTAGAAGATAAAAAGATAGCACTTACTTTATATAGAAGTGTTGGAGTATTAGGAAGAGACAACTTAGCCTGGAGACCTGGAAGAGCATCGGGGATAAATAATAAAGTAGTTTATACTAAGGATGCAGAGCTTATTAAGAGCATGAAATTTGAATATGCAATATACTTTAATGTATCTAATGAAGATGTATCAGAGTTATTTGAAGTAACGGACAGATTTATAAACAAATACACATCATATCAGAAGCAAGATTTAAATCTTTTTGAAGAAAGGTTAGAAAGGTTTGAAATACCTAAAAATCATACTATTAACCTATCAAATTATAGTTTATTTAGCATAAATAATGAAGATATATTTATGAGTGTATGTAAAGAAGCATATGAAAAAGATGGTATAATAGTAAGATTATTTAATCCAACGGCTACAACTAAGGAAGTAAGTATAAATAGTGATTATATAAAAGATATAATAATAACTAACTTGTATGAAAAAGAATTAGAAAGTTTAAATAGCAAAATAAAGATAAACCCTAAAGGATATGTGACATTAAAGTTACTAGGAGGAAAACACCATGGATAAGAATATGCTTTTAAAAAACATAGAAGAAAAAATTAAGTCTATATATAAAGAAGAATATAAGCCAGAATTTTTTGAAATAATGAAGTCTACAATAGAAAAATTTGAAGGTAAATGTTTTGACAAGGTAGAGGACATATCTGAGAAAAATATATACTTAATAACTTACGGTGATAGTATATATGAAGAAGGTATGCCTACTATAGATTCTTTAAATAAGTTTTTAAACAATAAAGTAGGAGATAGCATAACAGACATTCATATATTACCTATGTTTGAGTATACATCTGATGATGGTTTTTCAGTTGTTGACTATATGAAAATAGATGAAAAATTAGGAAACTGGGATAATATAAATATGATATCTAAAGATTATAGACTTATGTATGATTTTGTAGCAAATCACATATCAAAAAGTAGTAACTGGTTTAAAGGCTATTTAAATGGAGAAGAAAAATATCAAAATTATTTTATACCAAAAGATGAAACATTTGATTATTCAAAGGTAGTAAGACCTAGGACTTCTCCACTTATACACGAGTATGAAAGTAAAAATGGAACTAAAACTGCATGGACTACATTTAGTGAAGATCAGATAGATATAAATATAAAGTATTTCCCTGTTCTTATAGAAACTACAGAAATTCTACTAAACTATGCTTTAAATGGAGCAACATCTATAAGACTAGATGCTATAGGATTTTTATGGAAAGAATCAGGAACTAGCTGTATACATCTTCCTCAAACTCATATGATAATACAATTATGGAGAATAATATTAGACTATTTTAAACCTAACACTCAAATAATAACAGAAACTAATGTACCACATTTAGAAAATATAAGTTACTTTGGTGACACAAAAAATGAAGCTCATATGGTTTACCAATTTGCATTGCCACCGCTTACACTTCATGCTTTTACTGAACATGATTCAACAAAGCTAACAAATTGGGCAAGTACTATAGATAAAGTATCTGACAAGGCAACTTACTTTAATTTTTTATCAAGTCATGATGGTATAGGGATGAGACCTACTGAAGGAATACTTACGGAAGAAGAAAAACAAGTATTAGTAGATAAAACTATAACTAATGGTGGTAGAGTATCATATAAAAATAATGAAGATGGTACAAAGTCAGTTTATGAGTTAAACATAAATTATTTAGATGCTCTTTTAAATAAAGATGAGGATATAGAAGAGGATTTACAAGTACAAAAGATATTGTCAGCTCATTCTTTATTATTATCTTTTATAGGAGTCCCAGCTATATACTATCACTCATTATTAGGATCAAGGAATTATTATAAAGGAGTAGAAGAATCTGGAATTAATAGAAGAATAAACAGAGAGAAGCTAGAGTATAATAGGATTTGTGAGGAGTTGGAAAGTGATAGTAGAAGAAATAAGATATTTACAAAATTCAAGAAATTAATAGATACAAGAAAGTCAGAGAGTGCATTTTCTCCATATGGAACTCAAAAAGTATTAGATTTTGGAAATGAAATATTTTCATTAGAGCGTGAAAATAAAGAAACTAATGAAAAAATTTTATATATAGTAAATATTACATCTAAAGAAAAGACATTAGACTGTGGTGTTAGAGGAGTAAATATATTAGATGAATCAAGAATAGATGGAAAATTAACTTTAAAACCATATGGATTTGCGTGGATAAAAGTTAAGTAAAAAAAATTATCATTTAAATATTGGTAAAAGGACGTCTGAAAAATAGAAGATGTCCTTTTTTATTGTACTAACTAACAACGAAGTTAGACTATATTTTAGAAAAACGAGTAAAACTTCAGATAGAATAGATGGTAAAATAAATAAAAACTAATATACAATATTAAATAATACTATTATAGCTGGATAGTTAAATCTAAATACACAGAGGAGGTTAAAAATATGGATATAAGATACACGCCACCATCAGCAATAGAATATATTTCGCTAAGGCTAAGAACAGGAATGGGAGAAAAAGATTTAATAAAATCAGAAATAGCTTTGAAAAATTCATTATTTATAGTTTCTTTATGGGATAACAACGATTTGATTGGATTTGGAAGAATCGTTGGTGATAAAGGAATAACTTATGTTATTTCTGACATTATGGTAGATCCTAAGTATCAAGGACAAGGTTTTGGGCAGACAATTATGAAAGAAATTGATACTTATTTAGAACAAAATACTGACGAACATGCATATGTTTGTTTAATTGCAAATAAACCTGCTGATAAACTATATTCAAAATTTAAATTTGAATATGTAGAGCCAGAAGCTTGTGGCATGAAGAGAAAATAAGAAAATTCTATAAAAAAGTATAAAATAGTAATAATAAAGGAGGCGATATTCATGAAACATGAATGGAGAAAAAAACAAAAAGAATATTATATACCAAAAGAAAAACCTCAACTAGTAGAAATACCTGAATTCAAATTCCTAACTCTAAAAGGCCAAGGAAACCCAAATAGTGAAGGATTCTCAAAAGCTATAGAAACTCTATACTCGCTAGCTTATGCAATAAGAATGATGCCTAAAAAAGGTATTACCCCAGAAGGATATTTTGAATACACAGTATATCCATTAGAAGGAATATGGGACCTAACTGAAAAAGGCAGAGCTGAAGAAGTCCTTAACAAGGATGAGCTAGTTTACACATTAATGATTAGACAACCTGAATTTGTAAATGAAGAAGTTTTCAATATAGCTATGGATATTGCAAAAAAGAAAAAATTAAATCCATTATTAGAAAAAGTAGAGCTTAAAAATATTAAAGAAGGAACTTCAGTACAAATGCTTCACGTTGGACCTTATGATGATGAACCAAGAACTTTTTCAGCTATGGAAGAGTTTTGCAATGAAAATAATTTAAAGATAAAAACAAAAGCTCATAGAGAAATATATCTTTCAGATTTTAGAAAGACTGAAGTCGGAAAATTAAAAACTGTTCTTAGATATATGGTAGAAGAAAATTAATATTTTAATAATTTGACTGAAATACATACTTGTACTAATATAAACTTATATTAATTTAGATAAATCAGAGAGGTTATTAAGTATGATAAAAGCAGTTGTAAAGGATATATTATTTTTAGAACAAAAATCAGAGCTTGCAACAAAAGATGATGTAGACGTTATAAATGATTTAATAGATACATTAAGAGCAAATTTAGACCATTGTGTAGGAATGGCAGCTAATATGATCGGAGTAAAAAAGCGTATATTAGTATTTAGTGTAGGGGAGATGATAATTCCTATGGTGAATCCAGTTATACTAAAAAAAGAGATTCCTTATGAAGCTGAGGAAAGTTGTTTATCTTTAGAAGGATTTAGGAAAACAACTAGATATGAAAAAATAGAGGTAGAGTACCTAGATAGAAACTTTAAAAAACATAAACAAGTATTTACAGGATTTACAGCACAAATTATTCAACACGAAGTAGATCACTTCGAAGGAATAATAATATAGTATATAAATGAAAAAGGCGAGCACTATTTTAGAGCGATCGCCTTTTTTAATATGTTAATGGATAGTTCCCATAACTGTACTCATTACAAAGTTAAGAATAAACAATCCGCTAAGTACGTACATAGCTAAAGAAACATTTTTCCCTTTATTTATAACTAAATTAAGAATTGTATAAACTATAAATCCAATAGATATACCATTTACAATATTATAAGTAAAAGGTATTATCGTAATCATCAAGATTATAGATATAGTTTCTATCAAATCTCCTTTTTCTAGATCAAAGAAAGTCTGTATCATAAGTATTCCTATAAATATAAGAACACTACTTATAACACCATCTGGTATAAGTTTTAATACAGGTATTAAGAACAATGATAGTAAGAATAATGTAGCAGATGTAAATGCAGCTACTTTGCCTTTACCACCAACACTGATCCCTGAGAAGTTTTCAGCTGCAACTATAGTTGGACTTGTTCCACATATTCCAGCTATTATATTAGATATTCCAGTTACCTTAAACGATTTTTGGAAATCTTCTTCTCTTTTTAGAGCTCCTAATTGACCATATAAAATTCCCATATTTTCAAATACTATTACAATTGTTATAGAAAATACTGCTACCATAAACGGTATAGACCAAATATTTTTAAATGACATGCCTAAAAATACTTCTTTAATAGCACGTATGTTAAATCCTGCAAAATCTAAACTGCTTAGACTAGTTACTCCCATAATAAGTGATAATACTGTACCGATTATTATGCTTATAAGTAAGTTACCTGGTACATTTTTCATATTTAATATCAATATGATAATTAAAGTTATTATACTTAAAAGGGTTTCCTTGTCTGCTATATTACCAATACCTATCATAGTATTTTCATTACCTACAACAAGACCACTTTTTTGAAGACCTATGAATAAGATCAAAAACCCTACACCTGTAGTTATTGCATGTTTTAAGTTATTAGGTATTGAGTTCATAAGAATTGTAGTTAGTTTTGTACTCGCTATTAAAGTGAATATTATTCCACTTACTAATACTGCAGCTAAACCTTCTTGCCATGATAGCCCCATTGATTGAACAATAGTATAAGTAAATAATGAATTTATTCCCATTCCAGGGACTAATATAAGTGGAGCATCTGAGATTACTCCCATAAGAATTGTAGATATAGTACATGTAAGTACTGTAGCTATCATAGCCGCATCTGGACTTATATCTGCATCAGATAATATCAATGCATTAGTCATTATAATATAAACGCTGGCTATGAATGTTGTGATTCCTGCTAAAATCTCTGTTTTTAAACTTTGTGTTGCAATTGATTCTAATTTACTGCTTGATAGTTTTTGTTCCATCCTTCTTCCTCTTTATTTTGGTTCCCTCGCCCGCCCACATTGATTAATGCCCATATATATTACCACTATTTTTTTTTATTGTCTATAATTCTAGTGAAGTTTATTGTCGATTTTTCTGTTAAAAATATTGATACAGAGAAAATAAATAAATTGAAAAGTTTATGTAAATTAATAAGTTAGTTAATTATATTTGATAGTCAATTATGATAAAATATAGTCAATATGTGAAACTTACTAACAAAGGGGAAATATATCAAATGGCGAGTATGTTAAAACAAGTTCAAGAAGAAATGACCAAATATGTGGAAACAATAGCGAGCGTATTGAATGTAGATATTGAAATTGTAGATGATAGGTTAGTCAGAATTGGGGGTTCTGGAATTTACAAATATAAAGAAAATGAGGTTCTTGTATCTAGTGGTTATATATATAGCCAAGTTATTAGCACAGGAAATGATATAACAGTAGTTGATATAGCTAGTCATGAAATTTGTAGTAATTGTAGTAGGCTTAGTAAGTGCCTTGATAAAATGATTTTAGCTGTGCCCATTAAGTATAGTGGGCGCACAATTGGTGTTATAGGGGCAATAAGTACTGATAAAGAAAAGAAAAAAGAAGTACGTAAAAAGTTAAAATCTTATTTAGAGTTTATACATCATATTTCAGATTTGATTTCTATAAAAGTAAATGAATTTGAAGATAGTAAGTATATTGATAAAGAGATGGAAATGTTTAGAGATATAATTGATAATATTGAAAAAGGTGTGCTGATTTTAGATCCAGGAAGAAAGATATCATATATAAATAATATAGCAAAGAAAAGATTAAATATTTTTGATGATCCAATAGGCAAATTAGTAGAAATAAGAGCCATAGAACAAAATGAAGATAATAATGAGATGTTAAGCTTTAGTATAGATGACAAAGTTTATCATACTACATATAAAATAATACCTGTTCATCCTTATATTAACAATTATGATAAGCTTCTAATTTTTGATGAAGTTAAGGAAAATAAAGATCAAAAAATAAATACTAAGTGGGAAGTTAAAAAAATAGATTCTATAATTGGTAATAGCGAAGCTATGAAGCTAGTTAAAATTAGAACTAAGAGAGTTGCACAATCTAACTCAACAGTTTTAATAACTGGTGAAAGTGGAACAGGTAAAGAGTTAATTGCAAAGTCAATCCATGCAGAAGGAAATAGATGTACTAAACCGTTTATAGCTATAAACTGTGCAGCTATTCCAGAAGCACTATTAGAAAGCGAGCTTTTTGGATATGCAAAAGGAGCTTTTAGTGGGGCAAGTAATGAAGGCAAAATAGGAAAGTTTGAGTTAGCTAATACGGGAGTAATATTTTTAGATGAGATAGGAGATTTATCTGTACATTTACAAGCTAAATTATTAAGAGTTTTACAAGAGAGAAAGTTAGTTAGGATAGGGTCTAATAAAATTATAGATTTAGATATAAGGGTAATAGCAGCTACGAATCAAAATATACTAGATTTAGTTAATAGCGGTAAGTTTAGAAGTGACTTGTATTATAGATTAAATGTAATGCCTATTAATTTACCACCACTTAGAGATAGAAAAGAAGATATTAAAGATATATTTATGAATATATTAACTAGATATTCAATAGAATTCGACATAGATGTAAAGAAAATTGAAGAATCTGTGATGAATAAGTTGATTAATTATTATTGGCCGGGAAATATAAGAGAATTAGAAAACTCAGCGGAATATATGATGAATATAATAGGAGAAGATGGAATAATATCAGAAGATATGTTACCAATAGATATAATCAAGTACTATGAAAAGAACAATAGTAAAATAAAAGAAATAAGTACTACAAATAAAAATACTAACAGTAGTAATATAGTAAGAATTGATAATTATGAAGATATTTTAACTATGAAAGAATTAGAGTTGTTTTATATAAACAGTATACTTGATAAATATGGAAGAGATACAAAAGCTAAAAAGGAAATAGCTAAAAAACTTGGAATAGGTGTATCTACTTTATATAGAAAACTAGATGAAAATTAAATAATTCTCAAAATGAAAATTCTCAAATCGGTAAAAATTCCCGATTTGAGAATTTTTTTATTATATAGGGAAAGTGATTAGGGATAGTTAAAAATATAAAATGTGAGTGAATTAACAAAGTTTTAGTTTGAAAAACTAGGTTTTAAGGATTCTTTAGAAAATAAATTTAAGTTTGGCATATTAATTGCTTTATACAAATTACGAAAACATTTATACAAGGGGGAGAATTATGAGAGAAATAAAATGGAAATTAAATAACCTACCAAAGAATGAAAATAAGGAAAAGACTATAGAGTTTTTAAATGATGAAGAGATAAGTAAAGTGAAATCTTTCCACGAAAGTTTCCCACAATATACAAAAACACCATTAGTTAAATTAGATAATTTAGCTGAAGTATTAGGAGTTGGCGGAGTTTTCGTAAAAGATGAATCATATAGATTTGGGTTAAATGCATTTAAGGTGCTAGGCGGATCGTTTGCTATGGCAAGACATATGGCTGAAAAATTAGGAATGGATATATCAGAATTAACTTATGAAAAATTAATATCTGATGAAGTTAGAGCAAAGCTTGGAGATATGACATTCTTTACGGCTACTGATGGAAACCACGGAAGAGGGGTTGCTTGGACTGCAAATAAATTAAAGCAAAAATCAGTAGTTTATATGCCAAAAGGATCATCAATAACAAGATTAAACAACATCAAAGCTGAAGGAGCAGATGCAAGTATAACTGATCTTAACTACGATGATGCTGTTAGATTAGCAGATGAAGATGCAAAAAAAGTTGGAGGACTTATAGTTCAAGATACAGCATGGGATGGTTATGAAGATATTCCTGCTTGGATAATGCAAGGGTACGGAACAATGGCTAAAGAAGCAGTGGAACAATTAAAAGAGTACGGAGTAGAAAGACCTACACATGTATTTGTTCAAGCTGGAGTTGGATCTCTTGCAGGTGCAGTACAAGGATACATAGCTAATGCATTTGATGAGTGTCCTATAACAGTAGTAGTAGAAGCTGATGAAGCAGATTGTTTCTACAAATCTGCAGAAGCTGGAGATGGAAAACCAAGATTTGTTGGTGGAGATATGCCTACAATAATGGCTGGCCTTGCTTGTGGAGAGCCAAATACAATAGGATTTGAAATATTAAAGAACTATTCAGGAGCTTTCGTTTCAGCACCAGATTGGGTTTCAGCTAAAGGAATGAGAGTATTAGGAAATCCATTAACAGGAGATACAAAAGTTATATCAGGAGAATCAGGAGCTGTAACAACAGGATTATTAGCAGCTATGATGAGCGATGATAAATTAAAAGATCTTAGAGACGCATTAAAACTAGATAAAGATTCTAGAGTATTACTAATAAGTACTGAAGGGGACACAGATCCAGAGAAATACAGAAGCATAGTTTGGGACGGAGAATGTGCAAGTATATAGATAATAATTAGAAAAATTAAGGGGGATTAATAGGATGTTAAATGAACAAAGAAAACAAGAATTAACTGAATTATGTCAATCGTTAATAAGAAATGCAAGTTATTCAGGACATGAAGAAAATGTAGTTAAAGCAATAGAAGAAAACTTCAAAAAACTAGGATTTGATAGTTGGTTTAGAGATGAATACGGAAACATAATAGGTTGTATCAAAGGTAATAAAGAAGGAAAGAAAATATTATTTGATGGACATATAGACACAGTAGAAGTACCAGATGAAAGTAAGTGGACATTCCCTCCATTTGGTGGAGTTATAAATGATGGAAAAATATATGGTAGAGGTACTTCTGATATGAAAGGTCAGTTAAGTGCAATGATAGCTGCTGTTTCATACTTTGCAGAAGATACAAAGAAAGATTTTGAAGGTGAATTATATGTAGCAGGTGTAGTTCATGAAGAAATATTTGAAGGAATAGCAGCTAGAAAAATAAGTGAAGCTGTTAAGCCAGACTATGTTGTTATAGGAGAATCTTCAGAACTTAACTTAAAGATAGGGCAAAGAGGTAGAGGAGAAATAGTAGTAGAAACTTTCGGGAAACCAGCTCACTCTGCTAATCCACACAAAGGAATAAATGCAGTATATAAAATGTCTAAGATAATAGAAAAAATACAAAATCTAGAGCCACCTACTCACCCAGTATTAGGACCTGGAATATTAGTTTTAACTGATATAAAATCTTCTCCATACCCAGGGGCTTCAGTAGTACCAGATTATTGTAAAGCTACTTTTGATAGAAGATTATTAGTAGGAGAAAATAAAGAAGGAGTACTAGCTCCAATACAAGCATTATTAGATGAAATGATGAAAGAAGATCCGGAGCTAGATGCTAAAGTTTCTTATGCTATAGGATGTGAAGGATGCTATACAGGAAATAAAATAGAAGGTGAAAGATTCTTCCCAGGTTGGTTATATGATGAGCAAGATGAGTTTGTTCAAGCAGCATATAAAGGATTAAAAGAAGCTGGAATAGATAGTCAAATAACTCAATACTCATTCTGTACAAATGGAAGTCACTATGCAGGTGAAGCAGGAATAAAAACAATAGGATTTGGACCTTCAAAAGAAAATCTTGCTCATACAATAGATGAATATATAGAACAAGAACAATTATTTATAGGAGCAGAAGGTTACTACGGAATACTTAAATCAGTTTATAAAAAATAAATAAATAGGGGTAAGTGTTATGAAAATTTTAATAAAGCAAGGGCTAGTAGTTGATGGTAATAATACAGCACCATTTATAGGGGATGTGTTAATTAATGATGATAAGATAAGTAAAATATCAACTGAGATTACAGAAGATGTAGATAGGATAATAGATGCAAGAGGTAGAGTAGTATGTCCTGGTTTTATAGATACTCATAGCCACTCAGACCTTATGATTTTAGTAAATCCATTTAATGAAATAAAGATAAGACAAGGAATAACAACAGAAGTATTGGGGCAAGATGGTATATCTATGTCCCCACTTCCTAAAGAATTTATTCCTTCATGGAGAAAAAATCTAGCAGGCCTAGATGGTGAAAGTGACGAGATAGATTGGGAATATGAAACTACTGATAACTATCTTACTATGATGGAAGATAACGGAGTAGGATTAAATGAAACTTACTTAGTTCCTCATGGAAATATTAGAATGGAAGCTATGGGATTAGAAGATAGACCAGCAACTAAAGAAGAAATTCAAAAGATGTGTGAAATTACAGAAAGAGAATTAAAAGCAGGCGCTATTGGATTATCTACAGGGCTTATATATATACCATGTGCTTATTCTATGACTGAAGAGATAATAGAAATGTGCAAGGTTGTTGCAAAATATGATGGAGTATTTGTTGTTCATCAAAGAAGTGAAGCTGATACGATTCTTACATCTATGGAAGAAATAATAACTATAGGAAAAGAATCTGGGGTTAAGGTTCATTTTTCACATTTCAAAGTATGTGGAAAAGATAACTGGAAGTACATACCACAAGTTTTAGAGTTATTGGAAAAAGTTAAATTAGAAGGTATCAAAGTTTCGTTTGATCAATATCCATATGCTGCAGGTAGTACCATGCTTGGAGTAGTTCTTCCTCCTTGGGCACATTCAGGAGGAACAGATAAACTATTAGAAAGATTACAAAATGAAGATGATAGAAATAGAATGAAAAAAGATATCGAAAATGGAATAGAAGGTTGGGATAACTTTATTCAATTTGCAGGTATAGATCAAATTTTTGTTACAAGTGTAAAGAATAAAAAGAATGAAAATACAATAGGTAAAAGTCTATTAGAAATAGGTGAAATGAGAGGTAAAGATCCTGTTGATGCTACTATGGACCTATTATTAGAAGAAGAAAATGCAGTTGGAATGGTAGATTTTTATGGATTAGAAGAGCATATTATAACTTTTATGAAGAGAGAAGAACAAAATGTTTGTACAGATGGTCTATTATCAGGAAAGCCACATCCAAGAGCATACGGATCATTCCCTAAAATATTAGGAAGATATGTTAGAGAACTAGGAGTATTGACTTTACAAGAAGCAGTTCATAAAATGACCAAAAAAGCTGCACAAAGTTTCAGTATAAAAGATAGAGGTCAACTAAAAGAGGGATACTTTGCAGATATAGTTATATTCGATAAAGACAAAGTTTCAGGGTGTGATGATTATATTAATTCTACTCAATATCCAACAGGTATAGACTATGTAATCATAAATGGAAACTGCGTAATTGAAGAAAATGAATATAAACATATTAAGGCTGGTAAAGTATTGAGATAACCTTAGGAGGTATCAAAACATGATATTAGTTGGAAATGGGAGATTGATAACTAAAAATGAGCAAAATCCATATATAGATGACGGTTGTGTAGTTATCGAAGGTAATGTTATAAAAGAGATTGGTTCAACTAAAGAAATGAAGGAAAAGTACTCAGATTATGAGTTCATAGATGCGAATAAAAAGGTAATAATGCCAGGGCTTATAAACACTCATATGCATATATATAGTTCTTTTGCTAGGGGGATGGCGGTACCAGGAAAACCATCAGAAAATTTTATGGAAATCTTAGAAAACTTATGGTGGAGATTAGATAAAAAACTTACTTTAGAAGATACAAAATATAGTGCTTATTCAACTTATATAGATTGTATAAAAAATGGAGTTACAACAGTATTTGATCACCACGCGAGTCCATTTGCTATAGAGGGAAGTTTGTTTACTATAAAAGATGTAGCTAAGAATTTAGGAATTAGAACTAACCTTTGTTATGAAGTATCTGATAGAGATGGATTAAAAACGATAGACCAAGGAATTCAGGAAAACGTTAATTTTATAAAATTTGCTAAAGATGATGAATCAGATATGGTAAAAGGTATGTTTGGACTTCATGCAGCTTTTACATTATCTGATGAAACTTTAGAAAAATGTGCAAATGAAATGGCTAATCTAGATGCTGGATATCATGTACATACAGCAGAGGGGATAGATGATGTCATTATAAATAAAGAAAAATACAATAAAAAGGTTGTACAAAGATTAAATGATTTCAATGTTTTAAATGACAAAACTATAGCAGTTCACTGTATTCATATAGATTCTGAAGAAATGGAATTAATAAAAGAAAATAAATCTTTTGTTGTACATAATCCAGAATCTAATATGGGAAATGCAGTAGGATGTTCTCCTGTAGTTCATTTACTAAACAAAGGAATAACTGTTGGATTAGGAACTGATGGATATACAAGTGATATGTTTGAATCTTTAAAGGTTGCAAATATAATACACAAACATCAATTAAGAGATCCAAGAGTTGGATGGGCAGAAGCTCCAACTATGTTATTTGAAAACAACAGAAAAATAGCTAGTAAGCATTATAAAAAAGATCTAGGAGTTTTAAAAGAGGGAGCATATGCTGATGTAATAGTTGTAGATTATATACCGCATACTCCGCTTAATGAAAATACAGAAAATGGACACATAATATTTGGGATGACAGGAAGAAGCGTTGATACAACCATTATAAATGGAAAAGTATTGATGAAGGATAGAATTTTATTAAATATTGATGAAGAGTCGATATTAGCAAAGAGTAGAGAGATGAGCAACAAGTTGTGGGATAGAATATAAAAAAATAATATAAAAGGGGGACTATAAATGTCTCAAGAAAAAAGCCCTAAAATAGCTCCAGTGGATGAGAGAATACCGGTATCCAAGTCGTGGATATTCTCATTACAACACGTACTAGCAATGTGTGCAGGAGCGGTGGCAGTTCCTATGATGGTAGGAAGTGCTGCAGGACTAGACCATGAAAGTATAGTTTTTTTAATTAGTGCTTGTATATTTATGGCGGGGGTAGGAACGCTGATACAAGCTTTTGGGATAGGAAATATTGCAGGTGCTAAGATTCCGGTAATCGAAGGAACTAGCTTTGCGGCTGTTGCAGCCATGACATCTATAGCTTCATCATATCAAGACCCAAATCTAGCTATGCAAACTGTGTTTGGGGCAGTTATGGCAGCGGGATTGTTTTGTATAATAATAGCTCCAGTATTTGAAAAAATAATAAGATTTTTCCCAAAAGTAGTTACAGGAACAGTAGTACTTGTAATTGGGGTATCTCTATTACCAGTTGGGATTAAGTGGATAACTGATAGTAAAGTAGGTCCAGCTGAACCGTCTCAAGTAGGATTAGCATTAGCTGTTTTAGCTATAACTATTGTGCTATTTAAGTATTTAAGAGGGGTCTGGAATAGTGCAGCAATACTTTTTGCAATAGTAATCGGAACAGTATTAGCAGCTGCGTTAGGTATGGCTGATTTTAGTAATGTAGCTAGTGCAAGTTGGTTTAGTGTTAATGTACCTTTAAAATTTGGTATGCCGGTATTTGAACCATCAGCAGTAATATCTTTAGGATTAATAATGTTAGTACTAATGACTGAATCATTAGGAAACATGATGGCAATACATGAGATGGTAGATAAAGATATAGATGGCGCAAATATAAAAAGAGCATTAAGAGGAGATGGTATCTCAACTTTTCTATCTAGTATATTCAACTCATTCCCAATAACTCCATTTGCTCAAAATACAGGGCTTGTTGGATTGATGGGAATAAAGTCAAGATACATAGCGATACATGCAGGTATTATCTTATTGGTATTAGGATTTATACCTAAATTTGCATCAATAATAGCAGCAATACCGAAACAGGTTCTTGGTGGAGTAGGATTCGCAATGTTTGGGATGGTTTTAGTAGGTGGAATAAGAACGTTAAGCAAAGTTGAATTTAATGGGACAAAAAATGGAGTAATTGTAGCAATAAGTGTAGGATTGGCAATGATACCTTTAGCGAATCCTGATTTTTATCATAACTTCCCAAATTGGGTGCAAACAATATTCCATAGTGGTATAACAACAGGAAGTTTAGCAGCAGTTATACTGAATATATTCTTTAATGAATTAGGAAGTAAAAAAGAATCAAACAATGATAATGAAACAGATGAGAAAGCAGTTTAAATATATTAATTAGACTGCGTTTTGTGAAAATATAAACAAAAATGAAAAAGGGGAGATTAAAAAAATGGCAAATTTAAAAGTTAAAATACACGATATGGAGTTTCCAAATCCAATAATGACAGCAGCAGGACCAGGAGCTAAAGATGGAGATTTATGTATAGAAGCTGTAAAAGGTGGAGCAGGAGGTATATGCACAAAAACTATATCTGTACTTCCAGCAGACGTACCAAGACCATGTATGGCAAATACTAACAGTGGTTTCTTAAATACAGAGTTATGGTCTGAATTACCAAAGGAACAATGGATAGCTGAAGAATATGCAAAAGCTAAAAGTGCAGGAGTTCCAGTAATAATAAGTATGGGATATACAGCAGAAGATATCGCTAAAGTAGCACCACTTGTTAAGCCTTATGCAGATGCAGTTGAGTTATCTACACATTATGTAGGAACAGATGTTACTCCTATAGTAAATGCTTTAAAAGCTGCAAAAGCTGCATTAGACGTACCAGTATTTATGAAAATGAGTCCTCACACTGATATACAAACAATTGCAAAAGCTGTTGAAGAAGCAGGAGCAGATGGTCTTGTAATGATAAATTCGTTTGGACCGTGTATGGCAATAGATGTTGAAACAGGATTCCCTATAATGGGAAGTAAAACGGGATACGGATGGTTATCAGGAGCTCCAATAAGACCGTTAGCAGTAAGATGTATATACGAAGCTTCTAAAGTTGTAAATATACCAATAATAGGTGTAGGTGGAATAACTTGCGGAAGAGATGTTGCTGAAATGATGATGGCTGGAGCTTCAGCAGTACAAACTTGTACAGAAGCAATACTTAAAGGACCACAAGTATACGGAAAAATAGCTAGAGAATTAAATGAATTCTTAGAAGCAAATGGATATTCAGATGTAAACGAAATAAAAGGATTAGCACATAAGAAAGTTCAAGAGATGGAATTTAGAACTCATGCGGTAGTACCACAAGTAGATCAAGATAAATGTATAAAGTGTAAAAAATGCGTAACAAGTTGTGTATATGAAGCAATTGAAGTTGGAGATGAAATGGTTATAGATGAAGATAAATGTTTTGGATGCGGATTATGCGTAACACGATGTCCAAAGAGAGCATTAACAATGCAAATGGGTGCTGTAGAAGCAAAGTAAAGGCAGGAAATTAAAATGGGGCTAATTTTACAAGGTGGAACAATAGTAACGGATGTAAAATCCTATAAAGCAGATGTAAGAATTGAAAATGAAAAAATAGCTGAAATTGGAGCTGATTTATTTAAAGAAGGAGATAAGATAGTACCTATAAATGGGTGCTATCTTGTACCTGGAGGAATAGATACCCATACTCATTTTGACTTAGATGTTGGAATTACAATAACAGCTGATAATTTTGAAACAGGAACTAAAGCAGCTATAGTTGGAGGTACAACTACAATACTAGATTTTGCTACTCAATCAAAAGGACATACGTTAAATGATGGTCTTAGAGAATGGCATGATAAATCTAGGGGAAGATGCTATTCAGATTATGGATTTCATATGGCTATAACAGATTGGAGTGATAATACATCCAAAGAAATGAAAGATATGATAAATGAGGGTGTTACATCATTTAAAATGTATATGGCATATAAGGATACACTACAAGTTGATGATGGAATTATATTTAAAGCTTTGAAAAGAGCTAAGGAGTTAGGAGTGCTTATAGGATTCCACTGCGAAAATGGAGATATAATAAGTGAGCTAATAAATGAGTGTAAAAAGAATAATCAATTGTCACCTAAATACCACCAACTAAGTAGACCATCAGATGTAGAGGTAGAGGCTACTTATAGATTAATGAAAATTGCAAAGACTGCAAATGCACCTGTATATGTAGTTCATTTAAGTTCAAAGGATGCGTTAGAAGAAGTTAAAAAAGCTAGATTAGATGGGGTTAAAGTATATACAGAAACTTGCCCACAATATTTGCTTTTAGATGATAAATTATATGATTTAGATGGTTTTGAAAGTGCTAAGTATGTAATGTCACCACCACTTAGAAAAAAAGCAGACAATGAGGCTTTATGGAAAGCTTTAGAAGAGGGAGACATTGATGCTATAGGAACAGATCATTGTTCATTTAACTATAAAGGCCAAAAGGATATTGGAATAAATGATTTTAGCAAAATTCCAAATGGGGGTCCAGGAGTTGAACATAGAATGGGTCTTTTATATACATACGGAGTTAAAGAAGGAAAAATAAGTATGAACAAATTTGTAGAGTTAACGTCTACAAAAGCAGCAAAGTTATTTGGAATGTATCCTCAAAAAGGGAGCATTGAAGTAGGTAGCGATGCAGATATAGTGGTTATAGATCCTGAAATTAAAAATACAATAAGTTCAGAAAATCAAACTCAAAATACGGACTATACTCCATATGAAGGATACGAAGTTGATTGCCAGTTTAGGCATGTATTTTTAAGGGGGATTGAAGTTATAAAAGAAGGAAAGTTAACAGTAGAACATCCTACTGGAAAGTATATAGTAAGAACTATAAACTAGGGGGTCATATATGTTTGAATTCACATTAAACGGGGAAACTGTTCAAGCAAAAGAAAATAAAAAACTACTAGAGTTTTTAAGAGAAGATATGAACATAACTTCTGTAAAAAATGGATGTGCAGAGGGTGCATGTGGAACTTGTATGGTTATTATAGATGGTAAAGCTACAAAAGCTTGCGTATTTAATACACAAAAGCTAGTAGGTAAAAATATTGTTACCATAGAAGGAATGTCTGAGAAAGAAATGGATGCATATGCATATGCATTTACAAATGCAGGAGCAGTACAATGTGGGTTCTGCATACCTGGAATGGTAATAAGTTCTAAAGCATTACTAGATATAAATCCAGATCCAACAGAAGCAGAGATAAGAAAAGCTTTAAGAGGAAACATATGTAGATGTACAGGATATGTAAAGATAGTAGAAGCGGTAAAGCAAGCTGCTAAAATAATTAGAGAAAATATAGAAGTTCCCAAAGTTGAGTGTAAGGGGCTTGTTGGAGATAAATTACATAGAGTTGATGCAGTGGCAAAAACTTTAGGTAAAGCAGAGTATGTAGATGATATTAGAATAGATGGAATGATTTATGGATCTGCAGTAAGAACTATGTATCCAAGGGCTTTAGTAAAAAAAATTGATATAGAAGAAGCTAAAAAATATCCAGGTGTAGTAGCTGTATTAACAGCTAAAGATATACCTGGAACAATAAAAGTAGGGCACTTAAAGAAAGACTGGGATACGTTAATTCCAGAAGGTGAAATTACTAGATACCTAGGAGACTCAGTAGCATTAGTTGCTGCAAAATCAAAGGAAGCTTTAGAAGAAGCTAAGAAATTAGTAAAAGTTGATTATGAAGAATTAAAACCTTTAACTTGTCCAGAAGAAGCATTACAAGAAGATGCTCCGGAAATTCATGAAGGTGGAAATATTTTAGTAGAAAAAGAGTTAGTAAGAGGAAATGCTGATGAAAAAATAAAAAATTCTAAGTATGTAGTAACAAGAAGATATTCTGTTCCATTTAATGAACATGCTTTTTTAGAACCAGAATGTGCAGTAGCTGGTCCTTATGAAGATGATGGTGTAATAATATACTCTTCGGATCAAGGAGTATATGCGACTCAACATGAGTGTGCAGATATGCTAGGCCTTCCACATGAAAAAGTTAGAGTAATAAATAAAATGGTTGGCGGAGGATTTGGAGGTAAAGAGGATATGAGTGTTCAACATCATGCTGCTTTACTTGCATATCACACGAAGAAGTATGTAAAGGTTCAATTAACTAGAAAAGAAAGTATAATAGTGCATCCAAAGAAGCATGCAATGGAGATGGAATTTACAACTTCATGTGATAAAAATGGATACTTAACAGCACTAAAAGCTAAAATAGTTTCAGATACTGGGGCCTATGCATCACTAGGAGGTCCTGTATTAGAGAGAGCATGTACACATGCAGCAGGACCTTATAACTATCAAGATATAGATATACATGGTAAGGCTGTGTATACAAATAATCCTCCAGGAGGAGCATTTAGAGGATTTGGAGTAACGCAAAGCTGCTTTGCCACAGAATCTAATTTGAATTTACTAGCGGAAATGGTAGGAATATCTCCATGGGAGATAAGATATAGAAATGCTATAAGACCAGGGCAAGTATTACCAAATGGACAAATAGCAGATGAAGGAACAGCTATGGTAGAAACACTAGAAGCTGTTAAGAAAGAGTATGATAAATACCCTTATGCAGGAATAGCTTGTGCTATGAAAAATGCAGGGGTAGGAGTAGGAATACCTGATATAGGTAGATGCAAGTTAGCTATAAAAGGTGGGAAAATACATTTAAGAACAAGTGCATCTTGTATAGGCCAAGGATTAGCGACAACGATGATTCAAATGCTTTGTCAGACTACAGGTTTAAAACCAGAAGATGTTATATACCAAGCACCTGATACTCATCTAACTCCTGACTCAGGAAATACTACAGCATCTAGACAAACTGTATTTACAGGAGAGGCAACGAAAAATGCATGTCTTCAACTTAAAAAAGAACTAGATTCTGGGAAAACAATAAATGACTTAGAAGGTCAAGAATTTTTAGGAACATATTCAAGTGTGACAGACAGAATGGGATCTGATAAAGAAAATCCAGTAAGTCACGTTGCTTATGGATATGCTACTCAAGTTGTAATATTAGATGAAAATGGAAAGTTAGAAAAAGTTATAGCTGCACATGATGTTGGTAGAGCAGTTAATCCAATTAATGTTGAAGGTCAAATCGAAGGTGGAGTGGTAATGTCGTTAGGATACGCACTTACCGAAACTTATCCATTAGAAAATTGTGTACCTAAAGCTAAATATGGAACACTAGGGCTTTTTAAATCAACAGATGCTCCACCAATAGAACCTATAGTAATAGAAAAAAATAAATATGGATTGGCATATGGAGCTAAAGGCATAGGTGAAATAACAGCAATCCCAACAGCACCTGCAACAGCAAATGCTTATTATAGATTTGATAAAGAGTTTAGAACTAGCTTACCTCTTATAAATACACCGTATAAGAAAAAATAAAATGTTAATTAATAAAAAATAGACCCCTTTTGTACGGGGTCTATTTTTATTTACTTTGAGCTACATCCGGTAGAGCAAGAAGTACAACCTGATTCACAACCAAAGCCTTCTATCGGTTTATATTTTGCTTTAGAAATAAGCTGAGTCATAGTTCCCATTGGACAGTAAACACACCAAGATTTTGGTTTATATAGCATCATAGTTATAATACCAAGTATTGAAGATGTAAGCATCATACTATAAAATCCAAATGCAAATTGAGCAACCCATGGCGAAACCATACTTACATCAGCCCAATGCCAAGGCACTTTGAATGTCCATATTAAAGTAATGACTTCTTTTAAGTCTTTTGCACTACTAAACACTAAGTAAGTAGTATTTAACATAGATACGAACATAGTTAAAAAGAATACTAAAAATCCATATCTAAACCACTTGCTTTTTAAGAAGTTAGGGATATCTTTATTTCTCGAAAGTTTAAGTTTAGTACCCATTAGGTCCAACATTTGCCCCCTACCACAGTAAACATTACAATATTTTTTCCCTCCGCCAGCTAGAGAGATTATTAAAGGAATTGAGAAGCATAAAAGTCCTAACCATGCAAATAATATATTAAAAAGTCCTAATGTTAAATAAGCTACACTCAAAATCCACATATAATCAGTAAGTTTCTTTTTATTTTTCTTCATATATTAGACCACCTCCATAGTTTTAATATTTATAACTGATGCTGGACAAGATTTAGCACATTTTCCGCAACCAACACATTTTTCAGTATCTATTTTTGCGAATACTCCTTGTTCTATATTTATGATTTGAAGTGGACACACTTTTACGCATGAACCACAAGCTACACAAAGATCAGTATCAACAATTGCTTTTCTTTTTATTTTAGCCATATATTTACCTCCGTTTTAAAAAATGAATTTTCTAAATTATATAATTAATCTAAATTTAATTCTGTAACTTAATCACTAAAAATACAACGAGTGATATAATTAACTAAAAAACATTGATTATAGAGAGGATATAAATGAGTAATAAAACTAATATAAAAGATTTATTTACAATAGGAGAAATAGCGATTTTATTTGATATTAATAAAAAAACATTAAGATATTATGATGAAATAGATTTATTTAAGCCAAGTTATATAGACGAAAAAAACAACTATAGATATTACACAACAAATCAATTTGAAAAATTAAATACTATAATTTATCTAAAAAGCATGGAGATACCTCTAAGTAAAATAAAATATTATTTAGACAATAGAAGTATAAACAACATGCTTAACTTATTTGAAATTCAAGAAGAAGCAATTAAGAAAAAGATAGAAGAATTAGAAATTATACAAAACAAAGTTAAGGGTAGGATTAATAAAATAAAAGATTCAATAGATTATGAAAAAATAAATAAAATAATAGAAGCGGATATTGATGAGAGGTCTATTGTTTTATTAAAGGAAGAGGTTAAAACAAACAAAGACTTAGAGATTTCTATTAGAAAGCTAGAAAATAAGGCAAATAAAAAGTCATCTATATTTTTAGGAGAAGTAGGCGTTTCTATATCTAAAGATAAATTGAAAAATAAATTATTCAAAGATTATGACTCAACTTTTATTTTTGTAGAAAATAAAAAATATAGTAAAGAAATAAGCAAAATTTTACCTAAAGGAAAATATATATGTCTAAGATTTAATGGATTACATGATGATTCTGATATTTATTATGAAAGAATTTTAAAATATATAGAAGAAAATAACTATGAAATATTAGAGGATTCGATAGAAATAACCTTAGTAGATTCAGGATTAACTACAAATTCTTCAGAATATGTAACAGAAATACAAATACTAGTAAAAATATATTGACATTCCAGCTACTGGAATGTTTATTATTTTTTATAATAAATATGGTAGTAAAATACGAGTTTTATTATAAATAGGACTCAAAGTTTTGGAGGATTAATATGAAATTTAGTGTATCAAGTGAAGTATTTGAAAAGTTAGATAATGTTTGTTTTGGAGTTATAGTAGCAAAAGGAATTGATAATAGTTTAGTAAAAAATGATATTGTAGAAAAATTAGATCAATCAATAAAAGACTGTGAAGATAAATTTAAAGATACTAAGGTTAAAGAATTAGAGGGCATACTATGTTATAGAGATGCATTTAAAGAATTAGGAATTAACCCCAATAAATTTATGAGTTCTATTGAAGCTATGCTTACTAGAACATCTAAAGGTAAAGGGCTACCTAACATAAGTCCTATTGTAGATTTAGGAAATGCAGTATCTTTAAAATATATGGTTCCATTAGGAGCACATGATATAGACACATTAGATGGGGACATAGAGGTTAGATTTTCTAAAGAAGGGGATGGTTTTATTCCTTTAGGAACTGAAGAAACAGAAATTTTGGAAGATGGAGAATTGATTTATTCAGCAGGAGATAATGTAAGAACAAGAAGATGGATATGGAGACAAAGCGAGCAAGGAAAAATCACCAATGAAAGTAAAAATATATTTTTCCCTATAGATGGATTTACAAATAAAAACTATGATAGTGTTATGTCGGCAAGAGATGAATTAGCAAATTTATTAAAAGAAGTATTTTCTTGTGATGTAAAGGTAGGATTTATAGATAAAAACAATACAGAATTTGAAATATAAAAATTTGTATAGGGATAATTATAATATTTAGAAT
>NZ_LBBT01000183.1 GCF_001006285.1 Paraclostridium benzoelyticum | reverse complement strand
CTAAGTAGTATTTAGCCTTGGAGGATGGTCCCTCCTGCTTCCCACAGGGTTTCACGTGTCCCGTGGTACTCTGGATCATATCTAAAGAATTATCGTTTCAACTACGTGGCTATTACACTTTATAGCGGAGCTTTCCAACTCTCTTCGTTTACGATGACCTCTTGTTTGTGATATGTCCGCAACCCCAGCGAAGAAAACTTCACTGGTTTGGGCTATTCCGCGTTCGCTCGCCGCTACTTACGGAATCGAATTTCTTTCTTTTCCTCCGGGTACTTAGATGTTTCAGTTCCCCGGGTTCCCCTCACTAAGCTATGTATTCACTTAATGATACTTAGACATTACTCTAAGTGAGTTTCCTCATTCGGAAATCTTCGGATCAAAGTTTACGTGCAACTCCCCGAAGCTTATCGCAGCTTATCACGTCCTTCATCGGCTCTTAGTGCCAAGGCATCCGCCCTGCGCCCTTAATAACTTGACCAGTTATTAAATGACTTCGCCAATGTCCATTCGTCAATATGACTCATGTCCCATTGCTTAAAAGTGTTATTTTTTAAAGAGTTTTCTTCTCTTATAATTGGTTTATTTAATCATCACTAAATGTTATGCAGTTTTCAAAGTGCTAAAATGCTATCGCATATCGCCAACGTCTATTCGCTCCAAAGTCGCTCACATCCCGTTGCTCAAAGTATAGCTTTTGGGCTACGCCCTTTTAAGTTAGACTTATTAGTCTACTATATGGTGGAGATGAGGAGGATCGAACTCCTGACCCCTTGCGTGCAAGGCAAGTGCTCTCCCAGCTGAGCTACACCCCCACAATATGAAGTTCATTTAAGAACTCTCAAAATTAAACAGTAGGTAATTACTCCTTAGAAAGGAGGTGATCCAGCCGCACCTTCCGATACGGCTACCTTGTTACGACTTCACCCCAGTCATTGG
>NZ_LBBT01000182.1 GCF_001006285.1 Paraclostridium benzoelyticum | reverse complement strand
TTTTTAAAGAATTAAACACAAACAACCAAGCCAGATATTCAGATAATGATTAGCTGAGCGATGGACAACTTTTTAAATTATATTTGAGAGTTTGATCCTGGCTCAGGATGAACGCTGGCGGCGTGCCTAACACATGCAAGTCGAGCGATCTCTTCGGAGAGAGCGGCGGACGGGTGAGTAACGCGTGGGTAACCTGCCCTGTACACACGGATAACATACCGAAAGGTATACTAATACGGGATAACATACGAAAGTCGCATGGCTTTTGTATCAAAGCTCCGGCGGTACAGGATGGACCCGCGTCTGATTAGCTAGTTGGTAAGGTAATGGCTTACCAAGGCAACGATCAGTAGCCGACCTGAGAGGGTGATCGGCCACACTGGAACTGAGACACGGTCCAGACTCCTACGGGAGGCAGCAGTGGGGAATATTGCACAATGGGCGAAAGCCTGATGCAGCAACGCCGCGTGAGCGATGAAGGCCTTCGGGTCGTAAAGCTCTGTCCTCAAGGAAGATAATGACGGTACTTGAGGAGGAAGCCCCGGCTAACTACGTGCCAGCAGCCGCGGTAATACGTAGGGGGCTAGCGTTATCCGGAATTACTGGGCGTAAAGGGTGCGTAGGTGGTTTTTTAAGTCAGAAGTGAAAGGCTACGGCTCAACCGTAGTAAGCTTTTGAAACTAGAGAACTTGAGTGCAGGAGAGGAGAGTAGAATTCCTAGTGTAGCGGTGAAATGCGTAGATATTAGGAGGAATACCAGTAGCGAAGGCGGCTCTCTGGACTGTAACTGACACTGAGGCACGAAAGCGTGGGGAGCAAACAGGATTAGATACCCTGGTAGTCCACGCCGTAAACGATGAGTACTAGGTGTCGGGGGTTACCCCCCTCGGTGCCGCAGCTAACGCATTAAGTACTCCGCCTGGGAAGTACGCTCGCAAGAGTGAAACTCAAAGGAATTGACGGGGACCCGCACAAGTAGCGGAGCATGTGGTTTAATTCGAAGCAACGCGAAGAACCTTACCTAAGCTTGACATCCCACTGACCTCTCCCTAATCGGAGATTTCCCTTCGGGGACAGTGGTGACAGGTGGTGCATGGTTGTCGTCAGCTCGTGTCGTGAGATGTTGGGTTAAGTCCCGCAACGAGCGCAACCCTTGCCTTTAGTTGCCAGCATTAAGTTGGGCACTCTAGAGGGACTGCCGAGGATAACTCGGAGGAAGGTGGGGATGACGTCAAATCATCATGCCCCTTATGCTTAGGGCTACACACGTGCTACAATGGGTGGTACAGAGGGTTGCCAAGCCGCGAGGTGGAGCTAATCCCTTAAAGCCATTCTCAGTTCGGATTGTAGGCTGAAACTCGCCTACATGAAGCTGGAGTTACTAGTAATCGCAGATCAGAATGCTGCGGTGAATGCGTTCCCGGGTCTTGTACACACCGCCCGTCACACCATGGAAGTTGGGGGCGCCCGAAGCCGGTTAGCTAACCTTTTAGGAAGCGGCCGTCGAAGGTGAAACCAATGACTGGGGTGAAGTCGTAACAAGGTAGCCGTATCGGAAGGTGCGGCTGGATCACCTCCTTTCTAAGGAGTAATTACCTACTGTTTAATTTTGAGAGTTCTTAAATGAACTTCATATTGTGGGGGTGTAGCTCAGCTGGGAGAGCACTTGCCTTGCACGCAAGGGGTCAGGAGTTCGATCCTCCTCATCTCCACCATATTAGTACTTTGAAAACTGCATAACATTTAGTGATGATTAAATAAACCAATATAAGAGAAGAAAACTCTTTAAAAAATAACACTTTTAATAACTGGTCAAGTTATTAAGGGCGCAGGGCGGATGCCTTGGCACTAAGAGCCGATGAAGGACGCGATAAGCTGCGATAAGCTTCGGGGAGTTGCACGTAAACTTTGATCCGAAGATTTCCGAATGAGGAAACTCACTTAGAGTAATGTCTAAGTATCATTAAGTGAATACATAGCTTAGTGAGGGGAACCCGGGGAACTGAAACATCTAAGTACCCGGAGGAAAAGAAAGAAATTCGATTCCGTAAGTAGCGGCGAGCGAACGCGGAATAGCCCAAACCAGTGAAGTTTTCTTCGCTGGGGTTGCGGACACATCATCAACAAAGAGGTATCGTAAACGAAGAGAGTTGGAAAGCTCCGCTATAAAGTGTAATAGCCACGTAGTTGAAACGAGAAGACTTTAGATGTGATCCAGAGTACCACGGGACACGTGAAACCCTGTGGGAAGCAGGAGGGACCATCCTCCAAGGCTAAATACTACTTAGTGACCGATAGCGCATAGTACCGTGAGGGAAAGGTGAAAAGAACCCCGGGAGGGGAGTGAAATAGAACCTGAAACCCTGCGCTTACAAGCTGTGGAAGCACTTTATATGTGTGACCGCGTACTTTTTGTAGAACGGGCCAACGAGTTACGATAGTAAGCTAGGTTAAGTACTTAAGGTATGGAGCCGTAGTGAAAGCGAGTCTTAAATGGGCGTTAAGTTTGCTGTCGTAGACCCGAAACCGAGCGACCTATCCATGAGCAGGATGAAGCGAAAGTAAAATTTCGTGGAGGTCCGAACCCACGAGCGTTGAAAAGCTCGGGGATGACTTGTGGATAGCGGTGAAATTCCAATCGAGCTCGGAGATAGCTGGTTCTCCCCGAAATAGCTTTAGGGCTAGCCTCAAGGTGAGAAATACGGAGGTAGAGCACTGAATATCCTAGGGGGCATTGCGCTTACCGAAGATTATCAAACTCCGAATGCCGTTATTTTATACTTGGGAGTCAGACTGTGGGTAATAAGATTCATAGTCGAGAGGGCAACAGCCCAGATCGTCAGCTAAGGTCCCTAAATGTAAGTTAAGTGGTAAAGGATGTGGGATTGCATAGACAACCAGGATGTTGGCTTAGAAGCAGCCACTCATTTAAAGAGTGCGTAATAGCTCACTGGTCGAGTGATCCTGCGCCGAAGATTACCGGGGCTAAAACTTACTACCGAAGCTACGATATCATTTATGATAGGTAGGGGAGCTTCCTATGCAGGCTGAAGCATGACCGTAAGGACGTGTGGACAGTATAGGAGTGAGAATGTTGGCATGAGTAGCGAGACGTGGGTGAGAATCCCACGGGCCGTAAACCCAAGGTTTCCAGGGGAAGGTTCGTCCGCCCTGGGTTAGTCGGGACCTAAGCCGAGGCCGAAAGGCGTAGGTGATGGACAACAGGTTGAGATTCCTGTACCACCGATAATCGTTTGAGAGATGGAATGACACAGTAGGATAAGCTAACCACACTGTTGGTTATGTGTGGCTAAGTACTGAGGCAGTCAAGGCAGGCAAATCCGCCATGATAATGCTGGGGTACGATGGGGAGCGAAATTAAGTAGCGAAGTAGCTGATTTCACACTGTCGAGAAAAGTTTCTATCGAGATTAAAGGTGCCCGTACCGCAAACCGACACAGGTGGGTGAGGAGAGTATCCTAAGGCCAGCGAGAGAACTGTTGTTAAGGAACTCGGCAAAATGACCCCGTAACTTAGGGAGAAGGGGTGCCACGTTAGGGTTAACGCCCGAGGTGGCCGCAGAGAATAGGCCCAAGCGACTGTTTACCAAAAACACAGGTTTCTGCTAAGTCGCAAGACGATGTATAGGAGCTGACGCCTGCCCGGTGCTGGAAGGTTAAGGGGATCTGTTAGGATTTATCCGAAGCAGTGAACTTAAGCCCCAGTAAACGGCGGCCGTAACTATAACGGTCCTAAGGTAGCGAAATTCCTTGTCGGGTAAGTTCCGACCCGCACGAAAGGCGTAACGATTTGGGCACTGTCTCAACAACAGACTCGGTGAAATTGTAATCCCGGTGAAGATGCCGGGTACCTGCGACAGGACGGAAAGACCCCATGGAGCTTTACTGTAGCTTGACATTGAATTTTGGTGCTACATGTACAGGATAGGTGGGAGGCTATGAAATCGGGACGCCAGTCTCGGTGGAGCTATCCTTGGGATACCACCCTTGTAGTACTGAGATTCTAACCAGATACCTTGAATCAGGTATTGGGACACTGTCAGGTGGGCAGTTTGACTGGGGCGGTCGCCTCCCAAAGAGTAACGGAGGCGCTCAAAGGTTCTCTCAGCACGGTCGGAAATCGTGCGTAGAGTGTAAAGGCAGAAGAGAGCTTGATTGCAAGACATACAGGTCGAGCAAGGACGAAAGTCGGACTTAGTGATCCGGTGGTTCCGCATGGAAGGGCCATCGCTCAACGGATAAAAGCTACCCTGGGGATAACAGGCTTATCTCCCCCAAGAGTCCACATCGACGGGGAGGTTTGGCACCTCGATGTCGGCTCATCACATCCTGGGGCTGTAGTAGGTCCCAAGGGTTGGGCTGTTCGCCCATTAAAGTGGTACGCGAGCTGGGTTCAGAACGTCGTGAGACAGTTCGGTCCCTATCCGTCGCAGGCGTAGGAAATTTGAGGAGACCTGTCCTTAGTACGAGAGGACCGGGATGGACGTACCTCTGGTGTACCAGTTGTCCTGCCAAGGGCATGGCTGGGTAGCTATGTACGGAATGGATAAGCGCTGAAAGCATCTAAGCGCGAAGCCAACTTCAAGATAAGATTTCCCACCGTAAGGGTAAGATCCCAGGAAGACTACCTGGTTGATAGGTCGGAGGTGTAAGTGCAGCAATGTATGTAGCTTACCGATACTAATAGATCGAGGACTTGACCAAGATTATTT
>NZ_LBBT01000181.1 GCF_001006285.1 Paraclostridium benzoelyticum | reverse complement strand
TAATACAAATAATATTTTTATAATGGATAATTGTTTTTGAGTTTTTGAAATTATAAATAATGATGTATCATATTTTAAAGTATTTAGAATTTGGAGGGCATGATGTATTTTAATAATGATTGACGTAAATCTAATAATCTGATACGGTTAAAAAATTTTCAGAATTAAAATTTATTTTACTACAATTCATCATTTTAGACATTTTATATAATTATTAAGCTTAAGTATTAATGTTAAATTAAAAATTATATGAGAGGTGTTAAAATGGAAACATTAAAAACAAGATATATTGATTTGACTACTATGGTAAAGTATTTAAAAAACGTTGGACCAAAAAATGTTATGAAACGTCTTGTTCCATATCTAGAAAGTGATTACAGACGTTGGAATGAGTTTCAAAAAATGCCAAGAACTGCACATCATAGTGATATAGGAGTACTTGAATTAATGCCTATAGGTGATTCAGAAACTTATTCATTTAAATATGTAAATGGACATCCGGAAAATCCTAAACATAATTATTTAACAGTAATGGGTATAGGACTTTTAGCAGAAGTATCAACTGGATTCCCGTTATTTTTAAGTGAACTAACATTAACAACTGCTATTCGTACGGCAGCTACTTCAGTAATGGCTGCTAAGTATTTAGCTAAGCCTAATCCAAAAAAAATGGCACTTATAGGAAATGGTTGCCAAAGTGAATTCCAATCCCTTGCATTTCATCACATACTAGGTATAGAAGAAATTAACAACTGTTACTGCAGACAAGAGAAATGCTATAATTATTACACCGGATATGGTTGAACCAGGTGTTCATATAAATGGAGTTGGAGGAGACTGCCCAGGTAAAACTGAACTAGATTCAGAAGTTCTTAATATGGGAGATGTATATGTTGAGTTTGAGCCTCAAAGTCGTATAGAAGGAGAAATTCAGCATATGAGTAAAGATTTTAAAGTGACTGAAATTTGGAATATAATTAAAACTGGAAAGCCTATAGATAGAAAGCCTGATGAAATTACTATTTTTGACTCTGTAGGTTTCGCATTAGAAGATTTTTCAATTTTACGATTAATGTATGATATTGATAAAGCAGAGAATATAGGTATTCCGCAAATTCTTGTACCAAAACTAGAAAATCCTAAAAATTTATATAGCATGTTAAGATAATAAATTATTAATAAAAAGCCATAAGAGTTTTATAAAACTCTTATGGCTCTTTATATTTACATATCTTCGGATAATTCATAGATATAATCTCTATCATCTTTACTTAATAAAATATTTGTTAACTTAGCGATAACAAATATACCAATCAAGTTTATAACAAGCCTAGTTATAGTAAATTTCCAACCAAGTGATGATCCCTCAAATAATAATAAAGGAAGCTTAGTAGTAGACCAAGCTCCAATAAATATTAAAACATTAGAGAAGCTAGCACCTTTTTTAAGTAGTGTACCACCTATAGGAAAAGCTGCATATAGTGGACCAGCTGCTGCTGACCCAAGTAGAAAGGCTATAATAACACCTACAAAGCCAGAATCATTTCCCATGAATTTTATCATTTTTTCTCTAGGTACCCAAACATCTAAAAGTCCTAAAAGTAAGAATATTGGTGGAATTACCTTGACCATTTCTATTACATTAGATGTTGTCATATTAATAGCTTCTTTCCCTTTTGATGGTATAAAAATTGAAATTGATAGCAATATAAATATCATCAATATAGAAACTTTATATCTTTTTAGTATTGATTTCATTATAAAACCACCCCCATTACAGCTGCAACAATCACAGAAAATATGAATGCTAGAATATTTCTAATTATAGTTGCTTTTTTGCCCCAATATTTAGATTCAAGAGGAATTGTAACTATGCCCACCATCATAAGTGTAGATATAAATGCAGCTATTTGTGTAACACCCGCTCCATTTTCCAATAAAACTTTTGCAAGTGGAAAAGCTACAAAGCTAGGGATAATTGTTATAGAACCTATAATAGATGCTGTTAAAACTCCAAAGTATCCACTACTATCACCAATTATTGAAGAAATGATTTTGGCATCTATAAAAGCAAGTGCAACTCCTATGACTATTATTATAGTTATAAACTGAGGTAAGATATTTTCAAACGATTTCCAAGCTTTTCTTATAGCCATTTTACTTTTATTTTTATCTTTATAAATTGAAATTATAAAAAGTACAATAGCTAAAATATACATAATTTTACTAAACATATCACACATCCTTTAACAAATTTTTTTGATGAATTTATTGTAATTGATTTTGAATATCAATTTCTGTGATAAAATCACATAAATATAATGTGAATTTTAAAATTAAAATCGTATTTAGCCATATAAAAACACCCCAATCATTAGATTTTTAGTCCGATAATTGAGGTGTAGTACATTAAGCTATATACTTTTAAATAACAAACATCGCAACTACAGTAGTTACAATTAAACCTGTAGCAACAGGAATTAGATTTCTTTTTGCAAGCTCTAAAGGACTCACTCCACATATAGCAGAAGCAGAGACTACAGCCCAAGGAACTAAACAACCACCACCAGTCCAGATAGCTCCGATTTGACCAAGAGCAGCTAGAGTTCCTACATTAGCATTTATAGCTGTTCCAAATACAGAAGCAGTTGAGCCAGCTAAAGCCATTCCTGAAAAACCAGATCCATCAAGTCCTGTTATAAAACCTATAATAGTTTCCATAGTGCAGACAACATATTTATTTAGAGGAACGATTTGAGATAAATATATACCTATATCAGAAAGTAAACCTTGAGAACCTGCTGGTAGTACATTCCCTAATAATTTAGTTAATGGAGATACTTCCCCCATGTAAAAAAATGCTCCTATAGGAATAATGACTGCAAATATTTTTATACCAAATAAAAATCCATCAGTAATGTTATCACATATTTGTTCAAGACTTTTTTTACCATAGTTAATTATGTTAATTATAATTAATAAAAATATAGCAGTTCCTCCGAGTAGTGCAGTTGCATCTCCTCCTTTTAAGTTAAAAACAAGCATAGCTACAACATCTAATAAAAATAAAGTTAAAACTAGAAATGTTGCAATTTTAGCTTTTAAATTAAATTGCTTGATTGAAACCTCGTTAATGTTACTTAACTCATCTTTAAACAATCCGTTTTTTATATCTTTTTTTAACATATAAAATGACATCCCTATAGTAACTATAGCCATAACCCAAAATAAAACCATACCATTATTAATAACATCATAAACTTCTATGCCTGCAGCTCCAGATGTTATGCTTGGTGCTCCTTGAATTATAAAATCTGTTGAAAGAGCCAATCCATGACCAAAGAGATTTAAAGATACAGCAACCCCAATAGCTGGGAGACCAGATCTTATGGCTATTGGCAAAAATATTGCTCCAACTAAAGCAACTGCAGGACTAGGCCAAAAAAACCAAGATAAAATTAACATTGTAAATCCTATAGTAAAAAAAGCTGTAGTTTCATTTTTAATTACTTTTGAAAAAGGTTTAATCATATACTCTATGGCATAATTACTTTCCAATGATTTAGATAGTGCTACCATAATAGAAATAATCATTATTACGGGTCCTAATTCTACCATTGATATAATTAATCCATTAAATACAGCACCTATAGAGGCTGCTATATTGTTTGTATAAAACAATGCTAAGAAAAAAACTCCTAGGATACAAGGTACTATTGTATCCTTTTTCATCATCATAGCAATTAGTATTATCACGATGAAAAAAATATAAATATAGTGTGCGCCACTTAATACCATAGGACTACCCCCCCCTCTATGTGATAGTCCATTATATGAAGAAGTTTTCATCTTAGTTACTATTAAATTTAAAAAAATTGTTTACCTATTTTGATTTTCAAATCTAAATAGATGTAGAAAAAATAGGTAAAATATTGAAATTTAACTAGAGATTCTATAAAATTAAATTATAAAAAGTAAATCGGGGGAGAAAATGTCAAATTACATATATAGAAAGATAATCGAAGATAGTCCTATAGCGTACTTACATATAGAAATTATAAAAGATGAAAATAATAAATATGTAGGGGTAAAGATAAAAGATACGAATAAAGCTTATGAACGATTTTTTGGGGTGGGAAGTGATCAAAAATGTAATGATTATATAAAAACTAAAATGTCAAAAAAAGAAAGGGAAGAATGGGAATATATTTTTGAAAAATCAAAAAAAAATAAAAAATGTATAAAAGAAATTTATGTAAAAAGAATTAATTCCTACTTTAATATTGAGGTATATGGTACGGAAGGTAATGAACACCATATTAGACTTACTAAAGTTAGTAAACAACATATGAATTTATCCTCAACCTTAAAAAATTCACCTTTTATAGCATGGATAAAAAACAGAAATGGTGTATATGTAGATGTAAATAAGAAATTTTTAGAGTTTTTTGATAAAACTTATGCTGAAGTTATAGGACATACTGACTATGAATTATTTCCTGAAGATAGAGCTAATGAATTTATAAGGACAGATAATATGATTATCAAATGCAATAAATTAGAGGTTTATGATGAATTTATAAATTCAGGTAATAATAAAAATATGTATCTTCAAACTGCTAAGTGGCCTTATACTGAAGAAAATAATAGTTTGATTTTAGGGACAATAGGTATATCAATTGAGATAACAAATAAAATTGAATTATTGAATAACATAGAAAAAAATGAGAGAACTTTTTTAGAAATAGCAAACAATATTGAAGAAGTAATTGTCATCGCTGATGATAAAAAAGCTTATTATATAAGTCCGTCTTTTGAAAGAGTATTTGGAACTAATCCTGAGAAACTATATGATGATATAAATGTTTGGAAAGAAAACTGGGAGAGTTTTGAACCACAAGGAAATGAAAGGTATGATTATAACTATAAAAAACCAATTTTAATAACTTTTAAAGGTATTAAAAAAAATAAAGAGGAAAAGTGGTTTTGGGTTAGAATTGTATCTTTACTAGATGAGAATGGAAATATAATTAAAAAAATATGTGTAATAAGTGACATAACTCAGAGTAAAAAAGGTGAGTTAGAAGTTGAAAAATTGAGAATGGATTTTTTAGCTAATATATCACATGAACTTAGAACACCTATAAACCTAATTTTGAGTTCTTTACAAGTTTTAAACTTAAAGATGGATTTATTAGATGAAGAGATATTCAATTATTTTAGAAGATATTTAAATATAGTAGAGCAAAATGGAAGAAGATTATTAAAATTAGTAAATAATCTAATTGATACTACTAGGTTAGAGTCAGGTTGCTTTAGTTACAATCCTAAAAACAAAGATATTATTAGTTATGTGGAAAATATATGTTTATCAGTATCTGAATTTGTAAAAAGCAATAATTTATCTATAATATTTGATACAGATACAGAAGAAAAACTTATTGCATTTGATCCTGATAATATGGAAAGGATAATTTTAAACTTAATTTCTAATGCAATTAAATTCAATAAACCTGGAGGAGAAATTGAAGTCTCTATAAACTGTAAAGATGATATAGAAATAAGTGTAAAAGATTCAGGTATCGGGATTCCTGAAGATAAGATAGACAAGATATTTGAAAGATTTGAACAGGTTAAAAACAATTCAAAACAAGAAGGTAGTGGTATAGGACTTAACTTAGTTAAATCCTTAGTTGAAATGAATAAGGGTAGCATAAAGGTAAAAAGTGACCTAGGAAAAGGTAGTAAATTTACTATAATATTGCCAAATTCATTAGTAAAAGATTCTTCAAAAACTAGTTGCGAAAATAGCGATTATATTAGCAATGAAAATCAAATATCTGTAGAGTTTTCAGATATATGTATATGATGAAATGATGGAATAGTCTGTATATTTAATATATAGACTATTTTTTATTTGTTATAATAAAACGTTAATTTACTTGTAAAATAATGGTATAATATACTCGTTGATGTTAAGATTTCTAACAAAGCTAAAATGAATGGAGGAGAATATGAGAGATTCAATAAAGATTTTTAAAAGAGATATGAAAAATCTAATTAAAAATCCAATAGCACTTATAATAGTTATAGGGTTGTGTATTATCCCATCTTTATATGCTTGGATAAATATTAAAGCATGCTGGAATCCTTATGAAAATACTAGTAATATACCAATTGCTATAGTTAATAAGGATAAAGGGGCAACTCTAGATGGCAAGCGTCTAAATGTGGGAAATGATGTAATAACTGAATTAAGAAAAAATAAAAGTATAGGATGGAAATTTGTAAATGAAAAAAAAGCTAATGCAGGAGTGCTTGATGGAACTTATTATGCAATGATAGAGCTACCAAGTGACTTTACAAAAGATTTAACTAGTGTTGCAAGTGGAAATCCAACTAAGCCAACTATAATATATAAAGTAGATACAAAATCTAATCCAGTTGCTGGTAAAATTACAGAAGTAGCTGAAGAAACACTTGTTAATCAAATTAATTCAAATTTCATTGCTACAGTAAATAAAACAGTATTTTCAGCTTTAAATATATATGGTAAAGATATTAATGAAAACAAGGACAAGATATTAAAATTAAAAAAAGCTATAATAGAGCTTGATGAGCATATGGATGCTGTTAACTTTGCACTTGAGAGTGTAAATGGAAATTCAGAAAATTTAGCTACATATTTAAAAGATATTCAAAGTACTTTACCACAAGTTACAACAGGTATTGATGCAGTTTCTGATTCTAATATGAATGCAAGTAAAAACTTAAGCAATATAAAAAATAATTTGAATGATTCATTAAATGGGGTTAAATCTACTTTAAATCAAATTAATAATCAAAACAATCAAATAAAAGATATAGTGAATAGATTGAACAATTCAAGTTCTGATTCGAAAGAAATAGTAAGTTCATCTATATCACAATTAGAGAGTCAGATAAATAATAGTAAATCTCAAATTGATTCTGTTATTAACCTTTTAAATAAATTTAATGATGTAAGAGAAAATGACAAAATAACAGTATTAATTGGGGATTTAAATAAAATAAAAGACTTACTTAATAAACAACAATCAAAATTAGATAATCTTAAAGGTCAATTAAATGGATCAGCAGATTCTATGAAAGATGCAATTGATTCAATAAATGAAACAGCTGGCGAATTATCAAATAGAACTAACAACTCTATAAATTCGTATGATTCACAAGTTAGACCTATTTTAAATAAAACTGCGGATAGCTTAATAACATCAACAAAGGATGCAGCTAATTTAGTTGATAGTTCTAAGGGGTTAGTTAAAGCAACTAACGAAATATTAGGATATGCATCAAAAGGAAGCGATTTAACAGCAGAAATGACAAAAGATTTACAGACGAAGTTAAATCAATTTAAGGATACTATACACTTATTAAGTACTGAACTTAAAAAAGTAAATGATAATGATTTAGATTCAATAATAGCTATATTACAAAGCAAGCCTCAAGTTATGGGAGACTATCTTTCAAATCCATTTAACTTAAAATCAGAACCAATATATCCAATTGAAAATTATGGTTCAGGAATGGCTCCTATATATACGACATTAGCTTTATGGGTTGGAGGGTTAGTACTAGTATCATTACTTACAACAGAAGCTGATGAGTTTGTTGGGCTAAGTATAAAGAAAAGATATATTGGTAAGATGATTACTTTTGTATTTTTTGCAATGATACAAGGGTTTATTGTAGGACTTGGAGACAAAGTTATATTAGGAGTTCAAACTGATAGTTTGGGTCTGCTTATATTTACTACAGTTCTATCTTCAGCAGTATTTACAATAATACTATATACACTAGTATCATTATTTGGAAACATAGGGAAAGCAATAGGGATAATATTAATGGTTATTCAAATAGCAGGTTCTGGAGGAACATATCCTATACAGGTAGACCCTTTAATATTTAGAATACTTCAGCCATTTTTCCCATTTACATATACACTAAGCAATTTAAGAGAGGCTATAGCGGGTCCGCTTTTAAGTACTATTATGTTTAATACATTTATACTTATATTTATGGGTGGCATTACTATAATGATAGGGTATTTCTTAAAAGAAAAGCTTAATGAATCTGTTAGAAAGTTTGAAAAAGGATTTAAAGAATCTGGATTATCAGAGTAATTTTATAGAGGTGAGGAAATGAAAAAAGTTTTTAAAATATATTTAAGAGATTTAAAGCACATAACAAGTATTCCAGCAGCCTTTATAATAATAGCCGGGCTTTGTTTAATACCTTCATTATATGCATGGGTAAATATACAAGCATGCTGGAATCCATATATAAATACAGGGAATATACCTGTAGCCGTAGTCAATAAAGATGAAGGGGCATCAGTTAATGGAAAAGTTATAAATGTTGGAGATGAAATTGTTGAAAATCTTAAAAAAGACCATAATATAGGTTGGGAATTTACAGAAGAATGGCAAGGGAATTATCAGTTAAATGAGGGTAAGTATTATGCTTTAATTGAAATACCGAGCGATTTTTCAAAGGATTTAGCATCTCTTTCAACTAAAGACCCTCAAAAGCCAAACATAATATATAAGGCTAATGAAAAAGTAAATGCAATAGCTACAAAAATTACAGATGTTGCTAAAGATAAATTGGTGGAAGAGGTTAAATCAAACTTTGTAGATACTGTAAATAAAGAAGCTTTTAGCTTCCTTACATCACTAGGTGTCAAGCTAGAAGATAATAAACCACAAATAATTGAGTTAAAAGAAACATTAGACAGTACAGCAAGTAACTTGAAAAAAATTGATAGCTATGTAAAAGAAGCAAGTACACATGCTAATAATTTGAAAAAATATTTAAAAGATACTAAAGGGAACCTTCCTTTAATCACTAAAGAAGTAAATGATTTAAAATCAGTTATAAATAATGGTAAAGATTTGGTTTTAGTTACTCAAAACAATACTAATAATGCTTCTCAAAATTTAAGTAGTAGTATGAGTTCTATAAATAGTATGAACAGCAACTTGCAAAATCAAATTAATAATTTAAAAGATTTAAATAATAGCGGATCTACTGAAGATTTGGGAAAAGCTATAGAATCGATATTAAATACAATATCATCTATGCAAAGTAATCTTGATAGTCTTATATCAAGTCTTGAAAAAATAGGTAGTGATAAAGTAAATAATTTAATAAATTCTCTAAAAAAATTAAGTGGAATACTTGATTCAGAAAGTGAAAAACTTGAAAGTATAAAATCATTAATTAACAATAATGAAGGAAAAGAAAAAATCAATGAACAACTAGATTCTTTATTAGATTTATCTAATGCATTTAATAACAAGTTAAATTTAATAAGTGGAACATTTAATTCAGATATATCAGGTGTTTTAAATAGTGTAGGGAACTCTATGATTTCTAGTTCAAGTGATATGAACAATGTATTAGATAGCATAAATGTTTTAGTACCTCAGTTAAATGCACTATCTAACTTTGGAATATCAAGTAGCAACTTAGCTATAAAACAATCTGAAAACATAGCTAAACAATTAGATAAATTTGAAAAAGATTTAGATGTATTAATTGAAAAAACTAATATATTAACAGATGAAAATTTAGATAAGTTAATTTCAACACTTGATAAAAATTCGAAAGAAATAGCTTCATTTATAGCATCTCCAGTTAATGTTAAAACAGAAGAACTTTACAAAGCTGGAATATTTGGAGTTGCCTTAATGCCTTTTTATTCAGTTCTAGCAATATGGGTAGGAGCACTTTTAGCTACATCGTTGCTTACTACAGAATGTGAAGAATTAGAAGGAGAACGTACAAATTTAGTTCAAAAACATTTTGGAAAAATGCTTACATTTATGACTGTATCGCTGATACAATCATTGATAATAGCAATAGGTGATATATTTATATTCCAAGCGCCTGTAAGTATACCTTTATTATTTTTATTTACAATAGTATCATCAATTTTATTCACAACAATGATATTTACTCTAGTATCATTATTTGGTAATATTGGTAAGGCTATTGCAATAGTAATAATGGTATTTCAAATTGCAGGGTCTGGTGGTATATACCCAATACAAACAAATCCTAAAATATTTGAAGTATTACAGCCATTTTGGCCATTTACTTATGCTATAGATGGATTTAGAGAAGCTATAGCAGGCCCTAGTATGGATGCTGTTTATCATGACTTAATAATGTTAACTTTATTCTTTATAATATTCTTAGCGCTAGTTGTATTTAAAAAGACATTCCACAATGCTACAGAATTTGTAAATGAAAAATTTAAAGAATCAGGATTATAATTAAAAAAGGTACCTATTTTAGGTACCTTTTTTAATTATAATAGTTTGGGTTACTTTAAAGTTACTTATTACAAATTATTTATTAAAT
>NZ_LBBT01000180.1 GCF_001006285.1 Paraclostridium benzoelyticum | reverse complement strand
CTTTATATATAGTATATAATATATATAAGTTATTAATAACTAAAAAGGAGGTATTAACATGCAAATATTAACAATTGAAAATGTACCAGGGAAAAAAATAGTAGAAGTTGTTGGGTTAGTGAAAGGAAGCACTATAAGAGCAAAACATATAGGAAAAGACATTGGAGCAAGTTTTAAGCAATTAGTTGGTGGAGAGCTAAAAGGTTATGATGAAATGCTAGAAGAAGCTAGAAAAGTAGCTATAGGAAGAATGGTTGAAGACGCAGAAAACAAAGGAGCTAATGCTATAATTGGATTTAGATTAACATCAGCTGCAGTCATGCAAGGAGCAGCAGAGATGCTAGCCTATGGAACGGCTGTAGTTATAGAGGAAGAAAAATAAATTGTTATATTTTATAGGAATGATAGTTATATGTGCATACGTAGCTATTATAGTTGGAAGTATAATATTACTTATCTTAAAGGTTATAGAAAGAAAAAAAGAGAAACAAGAAGAAGACTGGGATAAGTATGATGATTATTAAATTGATAAATTTTAATAATTATGAATATTTTTAAAAAGTATTGACAAAATATATTAAAAAGTCATATTATAAAAATAAGCAATTATAAAAAAAGCTTTGACGAGAAAGAGTAAGGTTAATGTAATCTTTACAGAGAGTACCCGGTTGGTGAGAGGGGCAAAAGATAATTTAGCTTGAATACATCTCTGAGCTGCACTCCGAAAGATAACAACTAGTAGGCAGTTGCCGGATTTTGCACACGTTATAGTGCTAGAGTATCCCAATAAGTTGGCGTACTTGAAGAGGTCATTATTGCGAAATAATGATGAATTAAGGTGGTAACACGTGAGTAATACTCTCGTCCTTTTTATAAGGGCGGGAGTTTTTTTATTGTATTGGCGCCGTATAATATTTAAGCTCCCATCCTTAAAAATTAATTTATATAAAATTTTAAGGAGGATTAATTATGAAAAGCATAGATGAACAAATAAGAATAATATCTAAAGGTGTAGATGAAATAATAGGGATAGAAGACCTTAAAAATAAACTAGAAAAATCTCAAAAAGAAAATAAACCTATGGTAGTTAAATTAGGATTAGACCCTAGTGCACCAGATATACACTTAGGACACACCGTTGTGCTAAGAAAGATGAAGCAGTTACAAGACTTAGGTCATAAGGTAGTTATAATTATAGGAGATTTTACAGGAAAAATAGGAGATCCTACAGGAAAATCTAAGGCTAGAAAGGCTCTTAGCACAGAGCAAGTACTAGAAAATGCTAAGACGTACGAGGAACAAATTTTAAAAGTATTAGATAAAGAAAAAACGGAAATTGTCTTTAATAGCAAATGGTTATCAAAGTTAAGTTTTGAGGAAGCTATAAGTTTAGCATCTACTACTACAGTAGCTAGAATGCTTGAAAGAGAAGATTTCAAAAAAAGATATGAAAGTCAGACTCCAATATCACTACATGAATTTTTCTACCCACTAATGCAAGGATTTGACTCAGTTGAGATAAAAGCAGATATAGAGCTAGGAGGAACTGATCAAAGATTTAATGTGCTAATGGGAAGATCGTTACAAAAAGAATTTAACCAAGAACCTCAAGTAAATATATTTATGCCTTTGCTTGAAGGATTAGATGGCAAAGATAAAATGAGCAAAAGTTTAGGAAATTATATTGGAATAGATGAACAAGCTAATGTAATGTATGAAAAAGCTATGACTATACCTGATGAGCTTATAATCAAATACTTTGAATTAGTAACAGATATTCATCCTGATGTAGTAGATAATATCAAACTAGATTTAGAAGAAAATAGAGTAAATCCTAGGGATATAAAAATGAACCTAGCTAAAGAAATAGTTAAATTATACCATAAAGAAGAAAAAGCTATAGATGCGGAAAATAGATTTAAAGAAGTTTTCCAAAAAGGTCAAATACCTAATGATATACAAACTATAGAAGTATTAAAATCTGAATTTGATTTGATAGATGAGTTAGTTAAAAATAAATTAGTAAGCAGTAAAAGTGAAGTTAGAAGACTTATAACACAAGGTGGTATTAAAATTAACAATGAAAAATTAGATGATATAAAGAATATAAATATAAATGAAACTATCATAGTTCAAGTAGGAAAGAAAAAATTTATTAAAATTTGCTTAAAATAATAATTTTAAAATCATTAAAAATTTATGGACTTTCTAAAAATTTAGAAAGTCCATAAATTATCTAATGGAAATCTGGATGATTATCATTTAATTCAGCTTGTCTTTTTTCTATTATTTTCTTAACATCATTTTCACATAAATTTGTTTTAGCTAGGATATCTGACATTCCAACGTTATTTTCAAGTAATGCCTTAGCATGTTCAACAGCTTTTTCGTATTCACCTTTTTTGAAATTATGACTCATATAAACACATCCTTTCTTAAATAGATTTCCACAGAATTAGGAAGTTATAACTGTAAAATAATACACATTAAAATATTAATAAAGTTTGATATTAAACTCATATACATGTATAATTATTTTAGAATTAAATTAAGTTACTTTTTACAAAGGGAGTTTATATAATGAGTAATATAAAAATACTATGTGATACAATGAATGATGTACCCGAGAATATAATGAAAAAATATGATGTAGAGGTACTGCCAACAACTATAATATTTGAAGGAAAAGAGTATAAAGCAGGAGTAGACATAGGTGAAGATGAATTTTACAAATTACTAAGAAGTAGTGAGAATATACCATCTACATCTCAAATTACATATGCTACATTTAAAGAAACTTTTGAAAAGTACATAAGTGAAGGTAAACAAGTTTTATACTTAGCGGGTTCATCTGCTGCATCTGGAACATATCAATCAGCTATGATAGCTAAAAATGATATTGAGGGAGAGGTTTATATATTTGATACATATGGACTTTCTATAGGCGGTGGAATTTTAATAGGTGAAGCTGCTAAAATGGCAACTGAAGGATATGATATAGAACAAATTATGAATAAATTAGAAGAAGAAAAGGAAAAGGTAAATGTATTTTTCTCTGTTGATTCATTAGACTACTTACAAAAAGGTGGAAGAATATCAGGAACTAAAGCTGCTATAGGAACTTTACTTAATATAAAACCTATATTAAAAATAGAAGATGGCTTAGTTAAGCAAAAGACTCAGGTAAGAGGTAGTAAAAAAATAATACCTTCATTGATAGAGCAACTTAGATTAGAGATAGGTGAAGACTTCTCTGATAAAGATGTTTATGTTGGATACGGTGATGATGTAAATGAACATAAAAAATTTATGGAAAAAGTAAAAGAAGAGTTACAGCCAAGAAACGTATATCCTTTTAGAATAGGAGCTTGTGTTTCTTGTCACTCAGGACCTAGTGTTTTAGGAATAGCATGTTTAAAATAAGGAATTATAATATTATAATAATAAAGAAAAAGGCCTCTAAATATAGAGGTCTTTTTTTCGTTAATCACAGACAATTTTTATCTGCAATTTTTTTGAATGTAGTTTAATGAACTTTTCATATCGTTAAAAGAATTTTTAGGAAGCATTAAACGTTCAATCCCATTATAAAATCCATAAACATCAAAAATTTTATCTATTTTTACTTGTATTATATCATCGATAATATCTATATAAATACATTTAGAATACTTACTAAAAGATTTAAATATAAGAATTTTATTACTACTTAGTTTAATCATTTTAAAACCATTAAGGTATAAATTACTATCTAAAAAATTTATAAATTCTTCCATAAAATTACCTCCGACTACTAGTATTAACAAGGTTTTTGATTTATATAACTATTTACTAAAAATTACAACATTAATTCATAAACTTGTATAAATTTTCCTATTGTAGTAAATTTAAAACGAGATTAAGTGACATAATTATATATATACTGTGTAGGAGGCAATGAAATGAAAATAAATAAAGAAAAATTTATATATGAATTCACAAGAAATCAAGCTACTCATGAAGAAATTCATGAAAATATATTAGAGGGAATGAATGTACATGGAGCGAATTTTATAATTTTAATTTGTGCAATAATAATAGCGTCTGTTGGATTGAATATGAATGCAACTGCTGTTATTATAGGAGCTATGTTAATTTCTCCATTAATGGGTTCAATTATAGGAATAGGCTATGGAGTAGGAACATATAATGTGAAGCTTTTAAGAGAAGCTTTCAGAATTTTGATAATTTCAATCGTAATAAGTATAGTAACGTCTACGCTTTACTTTTCAATTACTCCAATAACAACAGCTGGAAGTGAAATATTATCAAGAACTAGCCCTACTATTTGGGATGTTATAATAGCTTTTGTAGGTGGAATAGCAGGTATGATAGGAATTACCCGTAATAAGTCAAGTAATGTTATACCTGGAGTTGCAATAGCTACTGCACTTATGCCCCCACTTTGTACTGCTGGATATGGATTAGCGACAAAACAATATGGAATGTTTTTTGGAGCGGGATATTTATTTTTTATAAATGGATTTTTTATAACGATAGCAACTGTTATAGTCACAAAGGCATTAAATATACCAACAAGAATAAATGTATGCGATATAAAAGAAAGAAAAGTTAAAAAAATTATAATAATAGCATCTATTATTGTTATAATACCAAGTATGTTTTCTGCTGTTAGTATGATAAAGGAAACTCTAGATGAAAGTAATTTAGATAAATTTATAAGAGAAGAGTTAGGAAATCAATATGTTGTAAGTAAAAATGTAAGTGAAAAAAATGATACTATTACACTTGTTGTAGTAGGGGAAAAAATTTCTAGCAATCATCTAAAAGAATTACAACAAAGTTTAAGCGATTATGGATTTGAAGATAAAAAATTAGTTATAAAACAAGATGAAAGTAAAATTTCAGATATTGATAAATATATAAATGAAGTTAAAAGTAAAAGTAGTGATTTTATAATAGATAATCAGTTGAAAAATAAAGATGAAGTTGAAAAAAAAATTAAGGAATCTGAAATGGGAACAAGTGAAATTGCAAAAGAGTTAAAGTCCATATATCCTCAAGTAAATGAAGTATATGTAGGATATTTAATTGGTGAAAAGGATAAATCTAAAGAGATTCCTACACTTGTTCTGTACAGTAGTGATGAAAACTTAGCAAACAACATAGGCAATATTGAAAAATGGTTTGAAATAAGAACTGGTCAACAGGATGTAAAAGTTTATTTAGAACAAAAAAATCCAGAAGAGATAAAATCAGATAATGAAATTAAAAAAGAATTACAGTAGTAAATAATAAAAAATAGTAATATTAGGGGGGGATATAAATAATATACTTATTTTGTATAGATAGAGATATATATGCTATAGTTAAAAAAATAAAATGTATTTTGGGAGTTGAGATGAAATGGGAGAACAGAAAGAAAGTTTAGTTGAACCACTTTTAAAAAGTGGGAGTGTTTACAAATTAAAATGTTATAAATGTGACTCGATATCTATTCAAATTACAGAAAGCAAAGAACCTGATTGTGTTTGTTTAGAATGTGGAGGAATATGTAGTTCTTTAAAAATAAAATAATTTATTAAAAAGGGCTGCTTCAAAATAATTATAAAATATTTTTGAAGTAGCTTTTTTATTTAATTACACATAGAATCTGGAAAGCTAAATATCGTAATTAATTTTAAAAACATTGTACATACAGATAATTTAAACCAAGGATATCAAAACTTAGTTAAAACTCATATATTTGTGAGGTAACATAGAGAAATTTTAGATATACAAAAAATGAAAAAAGATATTGTGTATAAGAAAGATTTTTGCAAGCATATAATATGATAGCAATAAATATAATATAGAAGTTTTAAAGCTTAAATATTAGGGGGGGATTATTATTGTATTGTAAAAACTGTGGAAATGAACTGAAAGAAAATGCAAGCATATGTGTAGATTGTGGAGTTTCGATAGGAAAAGGAAATAAATTTTGTAAGTTTTGTGGAAATGAAGTAAATGAAGATTCAAAGTTTTGTATAAGTTGTGGAAATGAATTAAATAAGCCTTATATACCTAAAATTAAGGATTCTACTAATCGAAAAATATATTGTAGAAACTGTGCAAATGAAATGGATTATGAGTCATCTGTTTGCACTAAATGTGGAGTAAAAAGGGGGGGAGGAAATTCCTACTGTTATGCATGTGGGAAAGAAACTGATGAAAAGGCAGATATATGTATTTACTGTGGGGTAGAACTTAAAAAAAGATTTTCAGGAGTTAATACAAAAGGAACAAAGAGTAAGCTAATGGCTGTAATTTTATGTATATTATTTGGAACTATGGGAATACACAGATTTTATGTAGGAGATAACACAGAAGGGTTTATTTTACTAGCATTAACTTTAGGGGGAATATTAACCTGTGGAATAACTACTATAATTAGTGGAATTTGGGTAATTGTGGATTTGATTTTTATAATAATAGATAAAATAACGGATGATAATGGGGAACCACTTCAATGGTAAAATAATTAGATTTTTAGTATACATTTTTGTAATTACAATAATATACTTAATTCCAATTAGCTATATAGAAAGTAAAAGTTTTTGTTTATGGTATAATTTATTTGAAATAAAATGTTTTGGATGTGGAATGACTAGAGCTTTTTTTAATTTATCAAGATTAAATATAAAAAAAGCTATA
>NZ_LBBT01000179.1 GCF_001006285.1 Paraclostridium benzoelyticum | reverse complement strand
TAAAAATTATAATAAAAAAAGTACATCAATAAATTAAAGGGGAATTTTTATGAGTAAAAAATTAAAAATTTTAATAATCGGACTTAGTGTTTTGATTATCGCATCTATTTATATAGTATCAAGATCTAATTCAGTTAAATCTAAAGAAACTTCTAAAACACTTAACTCATCTTCTCATCAACAATCCAGTGAGATAGATTCAATTTTAAAAACAAGAAAATATCAATTAATAGAAGGCAAAGAATATATCCAATATGAGTTACCTTATTCAACAAATGAAATAATGAAAAATACTAAATTAATGCTACAACTTAGAGATCTGTTAGTAGATGAGAATACTTTTTTCACAATGCTAAAATTGAATGATGGAAATGGAGTGTTAGTGCAAACTGAATTCCAATCATTAATGATTGGTAGTTTAGGTGATGAATTTTGTACATTAAATAATGTACTGTATGATGGTAGTGTGTATAAAGATAAAATTGATTATTTCAAATTTAAGGAGACGCTTCCATATATCCCAGAATAATTGCATTCATCCACATAAAACTTTAAATAGATGAACTAAGAAAAGAGCTAGTGTTCTATAAAACTAGCTCTTTTCTTTACTTAAAAAAATAAACTTTTCCACTAACTCAGTATATGCTATAAATTATAAAAACTAGATATAATCTTATACCTAGCTTTTTCTTTATTAAGCCTTGTGATTAGCCATTATATTTTTAACTTCTTCTATACATTCAGGTTTTATTAACTCAAACATTCTTGGAATAAAACTCAGCATATATTCTTTATTAAAAGTTCCTTCATCTTGCTTTTTAAAACTTTCATTTAGTAATTCTTTTGCTTTGTCTTGATTTTCTAAAGATACTCTTTCCATTATAAAATTAAAGAATCTTTCTTGGCCATTATTCATTGTGTTTATCTCCTTTTAATTTGGGTTCTAAGCTACGTTAATTCTATATACTAAACCTTGAGCAAATAGGTGTACTTTAGCACTAATTACTAAAACATAAGTCCTAAATACATTAACTAAGTTTTTTCAAAATTATGTATATTAGATCATTTATAGATTTAAATGTAAATAAATGGTAATATATCACGGTGAATAATGTAGATATGGACGCTTATAAAAAGCTTGAGGGGGGATTTAATGAGAAGAAAAAACATGTTTTTGATAATTCTAATTATATTATTTATAGGTATAAACTATCTAATTTCTAAATCTAAAAATGAAAATAAAGAATCTATAAAGAACGTTAAACCAATAGAATTCACAGAAGAGATTGGAGATAACGGAGTAGGGGTTTTATTAGATGCAAAAAAAATGGGTGCTAATAAAAATCCGTTGCAAGCAAATGTAGAAGAGCTTAATAAATTTCAAGCTCAAATTTTAGATGAAAACAATAATGAGAAGTTGAAAAAGTTGTATCTAAATGCAAAATTAAATATAATCTCTGAAGATGAATTTAGAAAACTCTTTTTTACAAAAGATAATGATATATATTCAAAGATAAGGTATAAAGTGGGTTTTTCTGTTGATAGCGATTCACTATATTCACATTATCAGCTAGGTGAGGGGTGTATTTTTGACAATGGAGTATTTTATCAAAACATTTATAAAATCTCTAAAAATGGACCTGTTTATGTCTATTTAAAAGGAAAGTTCAGTTCTGAAGATATGAAAACTGTACAGAGTATATATGACAAAGCTTATGCTCATAAATTAAATGGTTATAACTAAAAGTAGTACATAAAGTAAAGATAAATCTGCTTTATGTACTACTTTTACTAGTAAACAACACATATTAACTTTTCGCGTTCGTTGATACAATTAAATAAATGTTTTTTATAAACCACATAAAAAACTAATAAGGAATTTAATATAACATGCACTCTTTTGATAATAAGTTGTAAAAAAATATATATGCTATGTTTTTATTATATCATCTACCGTTGTATTATTAAAAATTCAAATATCTTATAGTATTTATTTAAACTTTTAATGTATTTAAGTACTAAATCAATTACATTTCTAACCCCTTACTTCTTTTCTACGAACTTATTACCTTCTAATCTATAATTAAATAGCCAAAATAAAAAGCCTACATCTATCCCTAAACAGTTACTTATAGTTTTTACATCATAATACTCTAACATCTCATTTACTACATCTACCCTTTCCTTTAAACACATATTATTAAACTGATTTGTAGTTACATACTCATCTAAATTTAAATTGTTCATTTACACCACTCCCCCATACATTCTGCACATACAAATTTTAGCTTTTTCGCCAACAAATTATATATATGCTAACCAAAAAAAATTATGATATATAATTTTATATAAAAGGTTGTCCAAAAAAATTTATAAAAATATCCTATATTAACTTGGATTAGAAATTACTTTTAAAAATCACACTTGAAATTTGCTATTCACAAAACAAAAATTTAATATATAGGATGTATATAAGTAATTCCTTTTAAATACAGAACACTTGAAATTACTAGTTTTAAACTCTGATTTAAAGAAATACACTAACAAATGGTGTAACAA
>NZ_LBBT01000178.1 GCF_001006285.1 Paraclostridium benzoelyticum | reverse complement strand
CCAAATACAGAGTTTATAAACAATGAAATAAACATATGTAGAATAATTGATGATAAATATAAAGAAACTATAGTCGTATATGGTATTAAGGAAAATAATAAAGTAAAAATATACATTACAAATACATTTACAGGAGATAATAAATTAGTAAAAAAGGCTAACAATGTAAATGATATAGTTAGATTTATAGAAACTAATGAACACGAAATAAAAATCCTAGAAAGCTTAGAATATGTGGAAAAATACATACTAAATAAAATAGGTTAATAAAAAAGGTTTTGAAAATAAAGCGAATGTTTGGTAAAATAAGAAAGTAAGTGTTCGAATAAAATAATTAGAGGTGAATTAATATGAAGACTGTTGCTATAGTAGGCTCTCAATGGGGAGACGAAGGTAAAGGTAAAGTTATAGACTATTTAGCTACACAAGCTGATGTAGTAGTAAGAGGACAAGGTGGAAACAATGCAGGTCATACATTAGTTGTTGATGGAAAGAAATATGCATTACACCTAATACCATCAGGAGTATTAAATCCAGAAACTATAAATGTAATAGGTAACGGAATAGTATTTGATCCAAAAGGATTTTTAGAAGAGTTAGCTAAATTAAATGCAGATAATATAGATACTAAAAATATAAAAATAAGTGATAGAGCACATGTTATATTCCCATATCACAAAGAATTAGATGCTTTAGCTGAAGAAGCTAGAGGAGATAATAAGATAGGTACTACTAAAAAAGGTATAGGACCTTGTTACATGGATAAAACAGAGAGATCTGGAATAAGAATATGTGATTTAATGGATAAAGATATATTCGCTAAAAAATTAAAAGCTCAAATAGATGCTAAGAATAAAATAGTTAAGAATATATATGGAGCAGAAGAGTTTGACTTTGATGCTATATACAATGAATACTTAGGATATGCAGAGCAAATAAGATCTTACGTAGATGATACATCAGTTGTTGTATACGAAGCTATAAAAGCAGGAAAGAAAGTCTTATTTGAAGGAGCTCAAGGTACATTACTAGATTTAGATTTAGGAACGTATCCGTTCGTAACATCTTCTCATCCTACATCAGGAGGATTCTCTGTAGGAGCTGGTGTTGGACCTAACATGATAAAAGATGTTGTAGGTATAGTAAAATCTTACACTACTAGAGTTGGAGAAGGACCATTTGTTACAGAGTTAAACGATGAAACAGGGGACAAGATAAGAACTCAAGGAAGAGAGTTCGGAACAACTACAGGTAGAGCAAGAAGATGTGGATGGTTTGATGCTGTAATAGTTAGATATGCTGCTAGAGTTAATGGATTAACTAGTATATCTTTAATGTTATTAGATGTTTTAACTGGATTTGATACAGTTAAAATATGTACATCTTACAAAATGGGAGACAAAGTTTTAAGAGAGTTCCCAGCTTCATTAGAAGATTTAGCTAAGTGCGAGCCTATATATGAAGAATTAGAAGGATGGTCTGAAGATTTAACAGGTATGGAAACATATGAAGAACTTCCTGAAAATGCTAAGAAATATATAGCTAAAATAGAAGAGTTAGTTGGAGTAAATGTAGATATGGTTTCAGTTGGACCAAACAGAGCTCAAACTATAGTAAGAAAAAATATATTCTAATTTTATAATATATAAAATCAAAAGCTATGTTAAAACATTATATAATGTCTTAACATAGCTTTATTTTATTTTTATATTAATTTATCTATATTTAATTGACTTAAAATATCTTTTTTAACTTTAAATCTAATAGTTTTTAAAGGATCAACAACTTGGCAAACTTCTATATCACTAGTTAAACTCATTAGCATAACTAGGTCATTTTTGGATAAGTTGCATTTAGGAAGTAAAATATCAAACATATCTTCGATAGCTATTTCATAAGCCTCATCTAAAGTTTCAGCAGAAGCTACAGTATAATAAGCATCTTCAGTTTCTAAGATAGGATTCTTTATTGTTAAGCTATCTATTACTTCAACTTTTACATCAACTAGAGCTCCTATTTCAGCTCCGCTTACTCCGATTTCACCATCACCCATAACAGCATGGATATCTCCAAGAGATAATAAAGATCCTTCTACTGATATAGGAAGATATACACTAGAGCCTTCAGCTATAATCTTACAGTCCATGTTACCACCGTGACTACCAGGAGTTCCACAATTTATAGACTTATTATCGCTTGGGGCAACACCTATAACACCAATCATTTTATTTAAAGGAAGTTCTAAATTATTAAATAAAGCTTTTTCATTTTCTATTTTTAAAATATTATGAGTCATAGTATCTAGTTTATTACCAAGAACTCCAACTTCAGGACCTGTCATGGCAAGAGCATTGCCTTTTAATTCAATAGAATTTATACTAACTTTTAAAGTCTGGTTAGGCATAGAATTTTCTATGTATAAAGGTCCAGTTGCTGGATTTACTCTATCAAAGTCTATACTATTCATATTGTCATCACTACATGTTATTTGACTACACATGCAATCATGAGTTTCAAAAACTACATTGCTTCCTGATTTTACTTTAAGAACTGGATTGTTTAAGCTTGAAAATGTAAATGTATGATTTTCTTTGTTTATGAAGTTCATAAATTTACCTCCTTTATTTAGTATAAGAATATTATATTACAAATAGTATTAATAAAA
>NZ_LBBT01000177.1 GCF_001006285.1 Paraclostridium benzoelyticum | reverse complement strand
TTTAATTAATAAATTTAATTTCTATTGCAAAATACCTCTATATCGTTGCAAAATGCAAGACTTTTTATTTTCATCATTTTTCAAATATATATTTCATTTAAATTTAATTGAAAATTTATCCATTTACATTGTTGTAAAATTAACTAACTGTATGTTATGATTTAATCATAATAGCATATTGTTAGTTAATTATTTAATTTTCATATGCTATTTATAGTTATGTGCTTTTTTATATTTTGACTATAATTTGTCATTATATAAATAATTATTATAATAGACGAGCTACTCATATAAATATATTGTTATAATGTTTATTTATATTACTTTTTTAATTGTATAATAGCTTGTCTATTTAAAAATAAGGGGGCTTTAATATGAAAATATTAATGTTTAGTACACGCGAACATGAATTACCTGCAATAGCAAAATGGATTGAGGAGAATGGGAACAATGTTCAAGTCGATACAATTGAAGAAGGCTTATCATCAGTGACTGTTGACAAAGCTAAAGGGTATGACGGAATTTCTATTCAACAAACTAATCCAATCGATGATGCTATAATTTATGAAAAATTAAAAGAATTTGGAATAAAACAAATAGCTTCTAGAGCAGCTGGTTTTGATATGATTGATTTAGACCAAGCTACTAAAAATGATTTAGTTATAACTAATGTACCTGCTTATTCACCAAACTCAGTAGCAGAACTTGCGGTAACTCAGACAATGAATCTCCTGAGAAACATGCACCTTATTAATAGAAATGTTAATACTGGAGACTTTAGATGGTCAGCTAATTTAATTGCAAGAGAAATTAGATCTACTACAGTGGGAGTAGTCGGTACAGGTAAGATAGGTTCAACTGCAGCTAAGTTATTCAAAGGACTAGGTGCAAATGTTATAGCCTATGATGCTTATCCTAACGAAGATCTAAAAGAAATTTTAACTTACAAAGATTCTTTAGATGATCTTATGAAAGAAGCTGACGTTGTGTCTTTACACACACCTCTTAATGAAAATACAAAACACATGATAAATAAAGATAACCTAAAATTAATGAAAAAAGATGCTTTTTTAGTTAATACTGGTAGAGGTGGAGTTGTTTGTACAGACGATTTAATTGAGGCTTTAGAAAACAAAGATCTATGTGCTGCTGCTTTAGACACATTTGAAACTGAAGGTACTTTTTTAAACAAAGTAATACCTCATCACGACCTTACTGATCCTCAAGTAAAGAAATTATTAAATATGGAAAATGTCCTGTTTACTCATCATATAGGATATTTTACTACTACCGCAGTTGATAATTTAGTAAGTACTGCATTAAATTGCGTAAAAGAAGTGTTAGCTACTGGTGATAGCGTTAATAATGTATTAAAACTTGTAAATGCTTAATAGCTTCTAGCTATATTTAAATAAATTTATAAATTTAAAAGGCTATGTTAAATCACATAAAGTGACTTAACATAGCCTTTTATTATATATATCTCAATTTTTATTAATTCAAATTTCTAATCACGGTATAATAATGCTACAGATTCAACGTGCATAGTATGTGGGAACATATCTACCGGTTGAATTTCTTTGCATTTATACCCTCTTTCGTCTAAATATGCTAAATCTCTAGCTAGAGTTGATGGGTTGCACGATACATATACAACTTTATCTGGTTCCATAGATACTATAGTATCTAATACCGATTCTTCACATCCCTTTCTAGGTGGGTCTACAACTACTACATTAGCTGTTTTTCCTTCTTTGTATAATTTAGGAACTACTTCCTCTGCCTTACCTACGAAGAATTCTGTATTCTCTAGTTTATTTAGTTTAGCATTTATTTTAGCATCTTTTATAGCATCTCCAACGATTTCAACACCATAAACCTTTTTTGCTTTTTGAGCTAAAAATAAAGATATTGTTCCTATACCACAGTAAATATCAAATACTGTATCATTTTCTTTTAGATCAGCATATTCTAATGCCTTATTATATAAAACTTCCGTCTGTGATGGATTAACTTGGAAAAATGATAATGGAGATATTTCAAAAACCAGATCTCCTATATAATCATTTATCTTCCCATCACCATATATAACTTTATTTTCTTTTCCTAAAATTACATTAGTTTTTTCTCTGTTTGTATTTAAAACAAGAGTCTTAAATCCTGGTACATTCTCTTTTAGTACTGAGGCTAATTCATTTAAATATGGAAGTTTCTTTCCGTTCGCTACTAAAACAACCATTACCTCTTTAGTCTTAAATCCAACTTTAGTTACTAAATGTCTTAATACTCCGGTATGAGTCTTTTCATCGTATATACTAACATTATAAGCTTTTATATAAGTTTTTATTATTTTAATTATTTTATCATTTACGTCATGTTGAATTATACACTTATCTGTAGGAATTACATCATGACTTTTCTTTTTATAAAAACCTATAACTGTTTTACCATTTATTTTTTGTATTGGAAATTGAGCTTTATTTCTATATCTAAATGGATTTTCCATTCCTAATGTTGGGTGAACTAGTGTATCATGTAATTTACCGATTCTATTAATAGTCTGCTTTACTTCATTAGTCTTTATATCTAATTGCTTTTGGTAATCTAACTCTTGTATTTGACAACCTCCACAATTAGATAATTTATCTGAGCATACTCTATCAACTCTAAATGGAGATTTTTCTACTATCCCTACTATTTCTCCAACTGCATAGTTTTTTTTAGATTTAGTTATTTTTACTTTTAGCTTGTCACTTATCAATCCGCCATCTACAAAAACCGTAAACCCGTCATGCTTACCAATTCCAACGCCACCTTGACCTATATCAATAACGTCAACTTCATACTCTCTGTCTTTTAATAGCATAGACTTTTCCTCCGAACATAATAATTAAACTACAAAAACTTATTTTACCAAAAAAATAGGAGCTTATAAAGCCCCTATATTAAATATAGCACAAATTTTTTGAATTTATAGTTTTATAATACTCTACTTGCACCTCTATATATAACACCTCTAGCAGTATCAACTGTTATTACTTCACCATCATTTACTAAGTCTATTATATTTTTAGCTGAAACAACGACTGCTTTATCTAAGCTTATACCTACTATAGCAGCATGAGATGTCATTCCACCATCTTCAGTTATTATAGCTCCACATTTTTCTATATATGGATTCATATGTGCATCTGTCATATGAGTTACTATTATATCTCCTTCTTCAAAATCTAAAACTTCATTTTTATTATCAAATATTCTTACTCTACCTTCTACAGTTTTAGTTCCTACACCTATACCATTAGTTATTTCTTCACTTACTACATGAACTTTTATTAAGTTAGTAGTTCCACTAACTCCAACTGGAACTCCTGCAGTTATAACAACTAATTCTCCATTTTGTAAGTAAGAAGCTTCTTTAGCTGCATTTATAGAATTTTCTATAACTTCATCTGTATTTGTAGCTTCACTTGCCATTATAGGATATACACCCCAAGTTAAAGCTAATCTTCTCATAACTTTTTCATCGTTTGTAGCAGCTATTATAGGGCATTCTGGTCTGAACTTAGATACCATTCTAGCTGTGTGACCTGAAGATGTTGAAGTTATTATAGCTGAAGCCTTTAAATCTACTGAAGTTGTACAAGTTGCATGACTTATAGCATCAGTAACATTTACTCCGTTAAGTTTCTTATTTTTTAATAATTCATTATAATTTAATGTTTCTTCTGTTCTCTTAGCTATAGTAGCCATTGTTTTTACAGCTTCTACAGGATATTTACCAGCTGCAGTCTCTCCTGATAACATTATTGCATCTGTTCCATCATATATAGCGTTTGCAACGTCTGTCACTTCTGCTCTTGTAGGTCTAGGATTTCTTATCATAGAATCTAACATTTGTGTTGCAGTTATTACTGGTTTACCTAATTCATTACATTTTCTTATCATCATTTTTTGAGCTATAGGTATTTCTTCTGTAGGTATTTCAACACCTAAGTCTCCTCTAGCAACCATTATACCATCAGAAACTTTTAATATTTCCTCTATATTATCTACACCTTCTTGGTTCTCTATTTTAGATATTATTTGTATATCTGTAGCATTATTATTTTCTAATACTTCTCTTATAGCTAAAACATCTGATGCCTTTCTTACGAAAGATGCAGCTATATAATCTATACCTTGTTGTATACCAAACTCTATATCACTTATGTCTTTTTCTGTTATAGCAGGTAAATTTATTTTTACTCTTGGTACGTTAACACCCTTATGATTTTTAACTATCCCTGAGTTTTCAACTACACAGTGTATTTCTTCCCCTTTTACTTCCTCTACTCTAAGACCAACTAGTCCGTCATCTATAAGTATAGTATCACCAGTAGTAACATCTTCTGCAAGACCTTTGTAACTTACTGTACACATCTCTTTAGTTCCAACAACATCTTTCATTGTTATTGTGAACTTTTGCCCTTCTTCTAATAAAACCTCTGGATCTTGGAAGTTTCCTGTTCTTATTTCTGGACCTTTAGTATCTAATAATATAGCTACTGGTTTATTTAATTTTTTTCTAACCTTCTTAGCCATATCGAATCTTTCTTTGTGCTCTTCATGAGAACCATGAGAGAAGTTGAATCTGCATACGTTTAATCCATTTTCTACAAGTTGAGTTAAAATTTCCTCGCTTTGTGATGCTGGTCCTAGTGTACAAACTATTTTAGTCTTTTTTATCCCTTTTAACATTTTAGATCCTCCTAATTTATATAGATAATATTTTTACCATTTCATAAGTTTCATCATCAAATTTTCTTTCCATAGCTAAAGCTTCATATATATCTAAATCTATAATCTTATTATCTTTTATACCAACTACTCTAGCTGATTTGCCATCTAATAATAATTCTACAGCACGTACACCCATTCTACTTGCAAGTATCCTGTCAAATGCACTTGGACTTCCACCTCTTTGAACATGTCCTAACACTGTTATCCTTAAATCAGCGCCTGTTCTAGCAACTATTTCTTTTCCTAGCTCACTTGCGTTTCCAACCCCTTCAGCTAGAACAATTATACTATGTCTCTTTCCTCTTTTTTGAGTAGTTTTTAACCTTTTACAAACATCATCAATTTTGAAATCTATTTCTGGAACTATAACTGTTTCCGCTCCACCAGCAAGGCCTGCATATAAAGCTAAATCTCCACAGTGTCTCCCCATTACCTCAACAATATTAACCCTTTCATGAGATGATGATGTATCTCTTATTTTTCCTATTGCATCTATTATAGTGTTCATTGTTGTATCAAAACCTATAGTATAATCTGTATATGGTAAATCGTTATCTATAGTTCCTGGTATTCCTATTGCTGGGAATCCTAAATCACTTAGTTTTTGAGCTCCATTAAATGATCCATCTCCACCTATAACAACAAGACAATCTACTTTATATTTTTTAAGTATCTTTACTGCTACAGCTCTTCCTTCTTCTGTTTTAAATTCTTCACATCTAGATGATTTTAATATAGTTCCACCTCTATGTATTATATCCCCAACTGAAGATAAATTCATTTCTTGTATGTCTTCTTCTATTAATCCTTTGTACCCTCTATTTATTCCATAAACCTTACACCCATAGTATATAGCAGATCTAACAACAGCCCTTATAGCTGCATTCATACCTGGCGCATCTCCTCCACTAGTTAATATACCTATAGTTTTCATTAACATTACCTCCTAGTTGATTAATATATTTCATTTTTTAAGGGACATTTTTAGTCCCTATATTATATTTTCATCCCAGTGTAATTAAAAAAATTCAGATAGTAGCGAAACTATCTATTTTTTGTCTATTATATCATAATTTCGCTACTTTTTTATATAATAAAATTTTAAATACCCTTAAAATTTTACTTTTATATTTGTTTTTGGCAATATATGTTCCAATTCATTAATTAAATTTTCGTTTATATTAACCTTTATATGGTTCCATTTATATACCTGTTTTATATTTTCTGCGTATATATATATATCATTTTCTCCCGGGTATTTAGTTACTACCGATATTAAATCATTTACTAACTCTTTATTTTCTATAGAATTAATTTTCAAGTATAAAGTAGGCTTATCTTTATTCCCACTATCATTCATATCTCTTATTTCTCTAGCTATAAGTTTTGCATTTTCGTCTTCTTTTATACTCAATCTTCCATCTATATAAATAATTTTATCTTCTTGGATAACTGTATTATATTTTTGAAGAACTTGAGGAAAAACTATAACTTCTATAACTCCAAATAAGTCTTCTAATTCAATTATGGCCATTAAATCATTTCGTTTTGTTGTTCTTATAGTTTTATTTATTACTATACCGCCCATCGTCACTTCTCTTTCATTTAAATTTAGATAAGTAATATAGTCGTCTTTTATTTCATTTAGTTCAGCATTGTTTATTGTAGTATTTCTTTTTATTTCATCTTTATATTGAGATAATGGATGCCCACTTACATACATTCCTAACACTTCTTTTTCTAAATAAAGTCTTTCTTTTTCTTCTAACTCTTTTACATGTGGTAATGTATACATACTTTGTATATCATTATTTATAGATTCATCCATCTCAAATCCATCAAATAATGAGACTTGTCCTGCTAAATTTTTCTTTCTATCCATAGATATACTTTCAAGAAGTTTTTCATATCCAAGAAGCAAACTAGCTCTATTGTCTCCCATTTCATCAAAAGCTCCACATTTTATAAGACTTTCAATTATACGTTTATTTAAATCTTTTGAATCTAATCTTTTGCAAAACTCATTAAAATCTTTAAATTCTCCGCTACTTTCTCTTTCTTTTATTATATTATTTAATACATTTACACCTACATTTTTTACTGCTGCAAGCCCAAACCTTATACTTTTGTCTTCAACTGAAAATTTAGTAAAACTTTTATTTATATCTGGTTTTAAAACATCTATTTTTAGGCTATTACACTCTCTTATATATTCAACAACTTTATCTGTATTACCCATGACACTAGTTATTAAGGCTGCCATAAATTCTACAGGATAATGAGCTTTTAAATATGCTGTTTCATATGCTAATACTCCATATGCAGCGGCATGACTTTTATTGAATGCATACTTTGCAAAGTCAATCATATCATCGAAAATTTTGTTACCTATATCTTCAGGTACTCCATTTCTAACACATCCAGCTATTTCAAGTTCTCCATTTTCATCTGTCTTACCATGGATGAAATATTCTCTTTCTTTTTCCATTACATCCATTTTCTTTTTACCCATAGCTCTTCTAACCAAGTCACTACGTCCGTAACTATATCCACCCAAGTCTCTGACAACTTGCATTACCTGCTCTTGATAAACTAAACACCCATATGTAACTTCCATTATAGGTTTTAGTTTTTTATGAAGATATTCTACGTTTTCAGGGTTATTTTTATTATTTATATAAACTGGAATAGAATCCATAGGTCCTGGTCTGTATAAAGATATTCCGGCTACTATATCCTCAAAATTATCCGGTTTAAGCTGTTTCATAAAGCTTCTCATACCAGCACTCTCTAACTGGAATACCCCTAGAGTGTTTCCAGATGAAAGCAATTCATAAACTTTAGGATCATCATATTCCATTTTAGAAAAGTTTATTTTTAAATTATGATTTTTTTCTATTAAATCAAGTGCATCTCTTATTACTGTTAAAGTTCTTAGTCCTAAGAAGTCCATTTTTAATAGGCCTAATTCCTCTAAAGTTGTCATTGTAAACTGAGTAGTTATAGCATCTTGATGCTTATATAAAGGGACATACTCATCTATTGGCTTTTTAGATATAACAACTCCTGCAGCATGTGTTGATGCATGTCTTAACATTCCTTCTATTTTTCTTGAAACATCTATTATTTCTTTTGTCTCTGAATCTTCTTCATATAATTTTTTAAGATTAGGATTTGTATCTAATGCTTTGTCTATTGTCATTCCTAGTGCAAAAGGAATTTCTTTTGCTATATTATCAACTTTGTTATAACTAACGTCTAATACCCTTCCAACGTCTCTTATGGCAGCTTTTGCTCCCATTGTTCCAAATGTTATGATCTGAGCAACATGATCTTCACCATATTTCCTTTTTACATAATCTATAACTTCTTCTCTACGCTCATAACAAAAATCTATATCTATATCGGGCATAGATACACGTTCTGGATTTAAGAATCTCTCAAATAATAGAGAGTATTTTATAGGGTCTATATCAGTAATGTATAAAGTGTATGAAACTATAGATCCAGCAGCACTACCTCTACCTGGACCTACCATAATATTATTTTCTCTTGCAAAATTTATAAAGTCCCAAGTTATCAAGAAGTACTCTACGTAACCCATCTTCTCAATTACACCTAATTCATACTCTAATCTATCTAAAATCTCTTGTGAGGGCTTTTTATATCTTTCTTTAAGTCCCTTAAAGCATAACATCCTTAAATACTCTTGAGGTGTATATCCACCAGGAACATCGTATTGAGGTAAATGTATAGTATTGAAATCAAATTCAACATTACACATTTGTGCAATTTTAGAAGTGTTATCTAAAGCTTCTTGAACTTCAGGAAAAATTTCTTCCATTTCTTCTCTAGATTTAAGATAGAATTCATCACTCCCAAATCTCATTCTAGCTGGGTCATTTACAGTTTTACCCATTTGTATACACATTAATATATCATGTATCTTTGAATCTTCTTTTCTTACATAATGGACGTCATTAGTTGCTACTAATCCAACTCCAATTTCTTTAGAAAGTCTTATTAACTCTCTGTTAACTTCTTTTTGCTCAGGTAAATTATGATCTTGAATTTCTAAATAATAATTTTCTTCGCCAAAAATTTCTTTATACTTCAAAGCTATATTTTTAGCTTTATCATAATTTCTATTCATCAATGCTTGTGATACATCTCCTGCTAAACAAGCAGAAAGTGCAATGATACCTTCACTATGTTTTTTTATTTCATCTATATCAACTCTTGGTTTATAATAAAATCCTTGTACATATGCTGCTGATACTAACTTAATTAGATTTTGATATCCTGTAGTATCTTTAGCTAGAAGTATTAAATGTCCCTGAGATTTATCAAAATTAGGGTCTTTATCTTTCATTCCTCTAGGTGCTGTATAAACCTCACATCCTATAATAGGCTTTATTCCTTCTTTTTTTGCTACTTTAAAAAAGTCTATGGCCCCAAACATACATCCATGGTCAGTTATTGCAACTGCACTCATATTTAATTCTTTAGCCCTGTTTACTAAATTTTTTATTCTTGAAAAACCATCTAGCAAACTATATTCTGTATGAACATGTAAATGTACAAAATCTTTGCTCAAAGACCTCACCTCCTGCTTGTAAAAAAACCTTCTATTTTAATTTTTCAATGATTACTTTTTTGAAATACATATACGAAAATTATATTAACTCATAATTATAAAAGGAGTATAATTTCCTATGTATTATAAAAGTAATTTTACCACAATATATACCTCTTAATCAAAAAAAGAGGCATAATGCCTCTTATTCGAATTTCAATCTTAAATTATCTGCTATTTGTTCTATTTTCCTTAACCTATGGTTAACTGCTGATTTACTTAATTGAGGACTAGCCATTTCTCCAAGTTCTTTTAATGTTAAATCTTCATACTCTATTCTTAAAACTGCTATTTCTCTTAAATTTGGTGGAATGTGATCTAATCCTACTTTTTGTTGTATATACTTTATATTTTCTATTTGCCTTACAGCTGCATTAACAGTTTTTGATAAATTAGCTGTTTCACAATTAACAATTCTATTTACGTTGTTTCTCATTTCTTTTACTATCTTTGTACTTTCAAGGCTTAATAAAGCTTGGTGAGCTCCTATTATGTTTAATAAATCTGATATTTGTTCACTTTCCTTTAAATATACTACGTAGTTATTTTTCCTAGATACAGTTTTTGAATTAAATCCTAAGGAATTTATAAGATCCTTTAATGATTCTGCAAATTCTTCATTATTTGTTACAAATTCTAAGTGGTAATTTTTTTCTGGGTCGCTAATAGAACCTCCTCCTAAAAAAGCACCTCTTATAAAAGCTCTAATACAGTCATTATCTTTAATAAGACCTTCAGGAACTTTATTCATCGTAAAGAAATAATCTTCTTGAGATAAAATACCTAATTTTCTTAATAAATTTTCCGCACCCATTTCACTAGTAACCATAAGTACATAACTACTATTCCGTTTTAACATTTGATTTTTATTCACCGATATCTCTGTGTTAATTCCAAAATTAGATTTTAATAATTTAAAGATCTTCCTAGCAGTTGAGTTTAACTCTGTACTTATTTTTAAGTTTAACTTTTTATATCCAGCGATTTGTATACTTCCTGCCAATCTGACTATTGCAGAAAGCTCACTTATATTACAGCATTCATTATCCGAAAAAATTCTAGCTAGTTCATTTTTTGTTTCTGCTGAAAAAGACATCTTTCATCACCTATAGTTAATTCTTTTTTAATCTTTTTTTAATCTCGTCTAAAGCAACTTTTATAATTTCTTTTTCATCGTCATATCTAGCTAAATCTACTACTCTATCTAAGTGAACAAACTTAGCATCGATGAAACCTTCCTCTTTTTGAGGAATCGTATCCATATTTCTTGCTTGCATTAAATACCAATACACAGTCTTATGAACTGCTTTGTTCTCATCCCAATTTTCCTTGAAAGTATAGTGTATTTCACCTAAATACTTTAGTATATCAGCCTTTACACCTGTTTCTTCTAGAACTTCTCTAAGTGCTGCATCTTCCTTATTCTCTCCAATTTCAACTTTTCCTTTAGGCAATACCCAGTCTCCATTAAATTTTCTAAGTAAGAGCACTGCATTACCAAACAATACTACGCCCCCGGCACTAACCTCTTCTCTCATTGGTGTTCACTCCTTAAAATAACATAATAATAAGGATTTCTACATAAATTTTTAAAATCCTTTTTTACTTCTCATTATCATAAATATGACTTAGTGCCAAATTAACAACTACATTAGATATGTAATCTGCATCGTGTCTTATATAGTTACTTTTTATTTCTACTAAATTACATTCTACCACTTTTATTCCCATATCTTCCAGTGTTTGTTTTTGTTTTTTATCTAATAATACTTGGCTTGCGCCATCTTTATTGTAAATTTCAAATACAGGCTTTGGTAAAACTTCATTATTTGTTATTACTATATCAATTATATCTTTTCCACAATGTTTATTTATAGCATTTATATGGTCTACAACATTAAAATTATCGGTCTCTCCAGGTTGAGTCATTATATTTGATATATACACTTTAGGAGCTTTAGATTCTTTTATTGCATCAATAACTCCATCTACTAATAAATTAGGCATTATGCTTGTATATAAGCTTCCTGGCCCTATAACAATAATATCTGTATTTTTTATAGACTTAATAACCTCATCTAGTGGTTTAGCATTTTTAGGTTCTAGCTCTATACTCTTAATTTTCGTATTTTGAGACCTAACCTGATTGGGTATATTAGATTCACCTTTTACAATATTTCCATTATCAAGATTTGCTATTAAGTTTATATCCTCTAACGTTACAGGTAAAACCCTGCCTGTTATAGCAAAGACTTCACTCATTTTATAAACAGCCGTTTCAAAGTTGCCGTAAACTCCATTCATAGCGGCTAAAAATAAATTTCCAAAGCTCTGACCTTTTAAAGCCCCCTCCGTAAATCTATATTTCATAACAGCGTCCATAGTAGGCTCCATATTCGCTAATGAAAGTAAACAGTTTCTTATATCCCCAGGAGGCAACATACCCAAATCTTCCCTTAATACTCCTGATCCTCCACCATCATCAGCAACAGTTACTACAGCCGTTATATTAGGAGTGTAATGCTTTAGTCCTCTTAAAAAAACTGATTGACCTGTTCCTCCTCCTATTACAACTACTCTAGGTTTTTCTTCTTTTATATTATTTTTCATAGTCTTGTTAGAGTTTTCTTTTTTTTCTTTAAGATATAGAAAAACTACGCTTATTGAAAAAATCCACCCTACTAATCCTATAAAAATTATTACTGATGTCATAATTCCCTCCAAATTTTATCTAAGAGTGTAATCTCTATGTTTTTTTACAACTCTATAGCCCTTTTTGATCAAATCATCATAAAGCAAATTAGAAATTGTTACAGATCTATGTCTTCCACCTGTACACCCAATAGCTATAACTAAATGACTCTTCCCTTCTTCAATATAGTGAGGTATTAAGAAATCTACCATATCTTCTAACTTAGCGAAAAATTCTATACTTACATCAGAATCCATTACATAATCTCTTACAACTTGATCTTCTCCTGTTTTAGGTCTTAAATCTTCTACATAATATGGATTGGGTAAAAATCTAACATCAAATACTAAATCTGAATCTATAGGTATTCCATGCTTAAACCCAAATGAAACTACAGATATTGTAAGTTTAGGAGTTTTTTCTCCTTCTATATATAACTTGCTTATTTCATCTTTTAAATCTCTCGGCTTCATATTGCTAGTATCTATAATACTATCAGCCTTATCTCTTAAAGTCTGAAGAATTTCTCTTTCTTCTTTTATTCCTTCTGTTATTTGCGTAGATTTAGCCAATGGATGGTTTCTCCTAGTCATTTTATATCTTTTTACTAAAATATCATCTGCGCAATCTAAAAATAAAACTTCATATTTATAATTTTCTTTTTCTAAGTAACTTAAACTTTCATGTAATGTCTCAAAGAACTCTCTTCCTCTTATATCTATCCCTAAAGCTACTTTATCTATGTTAGAATTTCCTTGATAACATAACTCTGCAAATTTAGTTATAAGAGTTGGAGGTAAATTGTCTACGCAATAAAACCCAATATCTTCTAAAGATTTCATAGCTTCACTTTTCCCAGATCCAGATAATCCTGTTACTATTATAAATCTCATACTATCTCCCCCTCTTAAAATTTAATATTTTTTATAAGGCTTAAATCTAAGTTTGCTTCTTTTGCAATTTCTATAGCTTTTTCAAAATTACCAACGTTATTTGGAGTATGTGCATCTGATCCTATAACAAACTCTACACCTGTATTTTTAATCTTTTTTATTTGTTCAACACTCAAGTTTCCATGATGCGAATTTATTTCTAGTAAAGTGTTTTGTTTAGCTGCTGCCTTTGCTACTTCATCAATATATACATCCCCTTTATCTCCAGGATGAGTAACTATAAATAAATCATTGTTTTCAATAGCATTTATTACAGCTCTTGTGTTGTAATCTTTACACGCCCCTTTAATTTTCAAATAATTAAATGTATGGTTAAGAGCACTTTTTATAGATGTAGGCATTGATCCAAAATGATACCCAGCCATAGTATAGTCTAACATTTTAGATATTTTATAATCTACATCTATATTTCCTTTATCATCTAATATATTACATTCCATTCCTAAAAGTATTTCTATTTCAGTATACTTTTCATTAAGTCTATCTATTTCTTCTCTCATTTTCGCTATATTATCATATTTAACTCCATATGCAATATGCTTATACCCATGATCTGATATACCTATCTTATCGATATTTTTTTCAATAGCCACTTTTACATTATCTTCAATGCTTCCTTTTCCATGACTGTATACAGTGTGAGTATGATAATCAGCTATTATTTTCATATTATTATTCATCTCCTAGTATTTTAACTTCCTCTTCTAGCATAATACCAAATTTAGAGTTTACTATATTTTTAACTACATATATTAAATCTAGTATATCTTTAGCTGTTGCATTTCCTAAGTTAACTACGAATCCAGAATGTTTTTCTGAAACTTGAGCACCTCTTAAAGTTAATCCCTTTAATCCACTATCTTCTATTAGTTTTGCTGCAAAATATCCTTCTGGTCTTTTGAATGTACTTCCTGCACTTGGTAAGTTTAAAGGTTGTTTTGTTACTCTACTTTTCGTTAATTCTCTCATAGATTCTCTTATTTCTTCAAAGTTACCTTCTTTTAACTCTATAATTGCAGATAATACAATATATTCCTTTTTACTTATTATACTCTTTCTGTAAGAAAACTGCATTTCTTCATTACTTAATTCAAAAATATTTCCTTCAAAATCCATAAGTTTAACACTTTTTACTATATTTTTCATTTCTCCACCATATGCGCCTGCATTCATAGCTATGGCTCCACCTAAAGTTCCCGGTATACCTGCTGCAAATTCAAATCCTGTAAGACTTTCATTTAATATAGCTTTTCCCATAAAAGAAAGTAATGCTCCTGATTGTGCATAAACAGTATTTCCTTCTATACTAAACTCATTGAAGTTATCAGCTATTTTTATAACTACACCCCTTATACCTCCGTCTCTAACTAAAAGGTTAGATCCATTACCTATAACTAAATATGATATTTTTTCCTTCTTTAATAAAGATACTAAATCTTTTAGTTGCTCTTCATTTCTTGGCTTTACTAAAAAATCTGCCGGACCTCCTACTTTAAACGATATATGGTTTTTCATTGGCTCGTCTAAAAGTATGTCTTCCTTGTTTAATATATTTAATAAATGTTTATATATAAATTCCTTATTCATTATATTTCCTCCTAATTGGTGTTCTTTATTCATTTAATTTCTTCTTTACATTAAAATTATCCATATACTATAATAATGTATTAAAAACAAAATAACAATATACAAAAAACCTTGAATTGAGACTAAAAAACGTTGATATAACTATCAACGTTTTTTATTTGCTATTAAAGTTTAATCAATCTTCTTTTAAATAACAATTATAATATATATATGGAACTATAATAGCCCCTCCAACTATATTCCCAAGTGTAACTGCTATTAAATTAAAGATTAATTGTAAAATCGATACATCAGCTCCTAGTGCCATTCCCATAGGAATAAAAAACATATTAGCTATACTATGTTCAAATCCACATAAAACAAATAACATAATAGGAAACCAACACGCAAAAATTTTAGAAACTATATCTTTTCCTGCGGTTGCAAACCATACAGCTAAAACAACAATAATATTGCACATTACTCCTTTTAAGAAAGCACTTGTAAATCCTAATATTGCTTTACTTTGTGCTATATTCATAGACTTTATAGCTGCATCTTTAACTAAAGTATCACTAAAATAAATAAATGCTACAAGTATAATTGCTCCTATAAAATTTGCTATATATACCAATACCCAATTTCTAATCATTTCCTTTATTGTTATTTTTTTATCCATAACTGCCATTGACATAAGGTTATTTCCTGTAAATAACTCAGCTCCACAAACCACAACTAGCATAAGTCCTATTGGAAATATACTTGCTCCTGCAAATTTTGCTAATCCTGGATCTTTTATAGTCTGACTAATTAAAATATTACCTAATGCCCCTAATCCAATAAATAAGCCTGCTAAAATTCCTAATAATAAACTTTTTTTTGTAGATAATTTTGATTTTTTTATCCCAGATTCTACAGTTGCATTCGCTATTTGTATTGGAGCCAAAAAACTTTTATCCATAAAAATTCCCCCTAAAATTTATATATTTAATTATATGAAGCTTGTTGTAATTAATTTCACAAATAATTAGAAACATTACTATAATTTAAAATTCATTTTTAAATTTATCAAAAT
>NZ_LBBT01000176.1 GCF_001006285.1 Paraclostridium benzoelyticum | reverse complement strand
TCAATCTAGCTTAAAATATATGAAAATGCATAATAAATAGTAAAAAGTATATAAAAAAATGATATTGACTTTATATGTCGAAGTATATATAAAGAGCAAATATTAGAATATAAAGAAAATTTAGGGATTTAGGAAATGAATTGTTAATATACACTTTTGGAAATTTATAGTATTGTAATCTGAAATTTAGAGTAGTAATATATAAAATGTTAAATACATTATACAAATTAAATGTATTAAATATTAAGAAATAAAATTTAGAAAGGCGGAGCACGTTTGGAAAAAAAAGTTTTAACTGTATGTCCATATTGTGGGGCAGGGTGTCAGCTTTATTTAGTTGTTAAAGACAATGAAATAGTGAGAGCAGAACCTGCAAATGGAAGAACTAATGAAGGAAACTTATGCCTAAAAGGATATTATGGATGGGATTTTCTAAATGACCCCAAAATTCTAACGTCAAGATTAAAAAAGCCTATGATAAGAAAGAATGGGAAGTTAGAAGAAGTCGAATGGAAAGAAGCTATAGATTATACAGCATCTAGACTAAATGAAATAAGAGAAAAATATGGCCCAGATGCAATAATGGGAACTGGTTCTGCAAGAGGACCTGGAAATGAAGCAAATTATGTAATGCAAAAATTTATGAGAGCAGCGATAGGTACTAATAATATAGACCATTGCGCTCGTGTTTGACATGCACCATCAGTAGCCGGTCTGGCTTACTCATTAGGAAATGGGGCTATGTCTAACTCTATACCAGAGATAGAGAACTCAGATTTATTATTTATATTTGGATATAATGGAGCAGATTCACACCCTATAGTTGCTAGAAGAATTGTTAGGGCAAAAGAAAAGGGTGCTAAATTAATTGTTACAGATCCAAGGGTAACAGAATCTGTAAGAATTTCAGATGTATGGTTACCTATAAAAGGTGGAACTAATATGATTTTAGTCAATGCATTTGCTAATGTATTGATAGAAGAAAATCTTTATAATAAAGAATATGTTGAAAAATACACTGAAGGATTCGAAGAATACAAAGAAATGGTTAAAAAGTATACTCCAGAGTATGCTGAAAAAATGACAAACGTACCAGCAGAAGATATAAGAAAAGCAATGAGAGAATATGCAAATGCTAAAAATGCTACAATCTTATATGGAATGGGTGTATGTCAGTTTGGGCAAGCTGTTGATGTTGTAAAAGGGCTTGCATCATTAGCTCTTTTAACTGGAAACTTCGGAAGAGAAAGTGTTGGAATAGGGCCTGTACGTGGACAAAATAATGTTCAGGGAACATGTGATATGGGAACTTTACCTAACTTATTCCCAGGGTATCAAAAGGTAACAGATGACAAAGTAAGAAAGAAATTTGAAAAAGCTTGGGGAGTTAAACTTTCTTCTAAACCAGGGGTTACGTTAACTGAAGTACCTCATTTAACATTAAAAGAGAATAAAGTAAAAGCTTATTATATATTTGGAGAAGATCCAGTACAAAGTGATCCGCACGCAAGTGAGGTAAGAGAAACTTTAGATGCTATGGAATTTGTAGTAGTTCAAGATATATTTATGAATAAAACTGCCTTACATGCAGACGTAGTACTTCCTGCAACTTCATGGGGTGAGCATGATGGAGTATACTCATCTGCGGATAGAGGATTCCAAATAATGAGAAAAGCAGTAGAACCTAAAGGTGATGTAAAACCGGACTGGCAAATTATGTGTGAAATATCTACAGCTATGGGATATCCTATGAGCTATAATAACACTAAAGAGATATGGGATGAAATGAGGTCATTATCACCATTATTCGCTGGTGCATCTTATGAAAAAATAGAAAAGCAAGGAAGTGTTTTATGGCCTTGTACAGATGAAGATCATAAAGGTACACCGTACTTATATGAAGGAAATAAATTTGAAACTGAAAGTGGAAAAGGAAAACTATTTGCATGTGAATGGAGACCTCCTAAAGAAATTCCTGATAAAGAGTATCCTCTTGTATTATGTACAGTTAGAGAGGTAGGACATTATTCAGTAAGAACAATGACAGGAAACTGCAGAGCGCTTAGAGCTTTAGAGGATGAGCCAGGATATATACAATTAAGTATAGAAGATGCTTCAAAGCTAGGAATTAAGGATAAAGAATTAGTTAGGGTAAGTTCAAGAAGAGGAAGTATATTAACTAGAGCCTTAGTAACAGATAGAGTTATACAAGGAGCTACATATATGACTTACAGCTGGTGGATTGGATCTTGTAATGAGTTGACTATAGATAACTTAGACCCAATATCTAAAACTCCAGAATATAAATACTGTGCAATAAAAGTAGAAAGTATAAAAGATCAAGATTCAGCAGAGCAGTATATAAAAGATGAATACGAAAAAATAAGAAAACAAATGTTAATTGAAAAATAGACAATATATCTAATTTTAAAGATCTATCTGATTGATTATAAAAATGATAGGTCTTTAATTGGGTTATAAAATAAAAAGTATATTGTTAAGTTAAAAATAGAACAAGGGGGAATGGACATGATAGATATTTCTACGGCGATTGATAAAATTATTGAAGAATCTAAACCAATAGGGACATGTGAAAAAGATTTAATGGAATCGGTAGGATATACATTAGCTGAAAATATATATTCTAATGATAATTTGCCCCCCTTCAATAAATCAGCTATGGATGGATACGCAATAAAAAGTAAGGATTCTTTACTTTGTAATGAAAGTGAAAATATTTGCTTAGATATTATAGGTGTAATAAAAGCAGGAGATTACTTTGAAGGTAAAGTAGATGATAAGCAAGCTATAAAAATAATGACAGGAGCTCCTGTTCCAGATGATACTGATGCAGTTATACAAATAGAAAATGTAGAATTAGATGGAAATAAGCTCATATTATCGGAAGTAGTTAAAAAAAATAGAAACATAATTAATATAGGCGAAGAACTTAAAGTGGGAGATTTAGCATTAGAAGTAGGTCAAAAAATCAGGCCTAGTGAAATAGGACTGTTAGCATCTCTAGGTTATTCAAAGGTAAAAGTTTATAAAAAACCAATTTTATCAGTATTAACTACTGGGGATGAACTAGTTGATATAACTGATTCTATAGAAAATGGTAAAATAAGAAATAGCAATGAATACTCATTAAAAGCTTTAGCAAAAGATTTAGAAGTGAGATCATTTGGAATAATTGAGGACAAAAAAGATGTTATAAAAGAAAAATTAAAAGAAGCTCTAGAAATTTCAAATATAATAATAACATCAGGTGGTTCTTCTGCAGGTGACTATGATTTTATAGAAGATGTATTAAGTGAATTAGGTGCTGATATTAAATTTAATAAAATAGCAATAAAACCTGGCAAGCCAGTTATATTTGCTACTGTTGGTGAAAAATTAGTTTTTGGATTACCAGGAAACCCTCTATCATTTATAAATACATATGAAGAGTTTGTAAAGCCTGCTATATTAAAGATGAGTGGTGAAAATATAAAGGAAAATAAATTCCCTGTTATACTAAAGCATGATATAAAATGCAAAGCGGGAAGAACAAATTATGTTTATGTTGATATAAATAAAGAAGATGGTAAATTTTATGCATATGAAGTGGGTTCTCAATGTTCTAACCAACTTTTAATGATTACAAAATCTAATGGAATAGTGATAGTTCCAAAGAATAAAGGATTTGTAAAAAAAGGAGAAATCTTAGATGGGAAATTTATATTCCAATAATAAACAGAAAATAATATCTATAGTTTCTACAAAGTCTGGAATGGGAAAAACGACTTTGGTGGAATTATTGATAAAAGAATTTAAAAAAAAAGGATATAAAGTTGGAGCATTAAAGCATGATGCCCATAAGTTTAATATAGATAAAGAGGGTAAGGATAGTTATAGATTTACAAAGGCAGGAGCTAAAGATGTAGTTATAGCTTCAAATGAAAAAATAGGTGTAGTAAAAATACTAGAAGAAGAAAAAAGCTTAAATAAAGTATTAGAACTATTTGATGATGTAGATATTGTCTTTACTGAAGGATTTAAACAAAATCCTTATCCTAAAATTGAAGTTCATAGAAAAGAAGTCGATAAAAATTTTCTTTTTAATAATGCAATAAATAAAGATACATTTATCGCTATAGCTACAAATGAACATATAGATGGTATAACCAACTTAGATATAAACAATATAAATCAAATAGTTGATTTTATTGAATCTTATATAAAAACAGAAGAACTAAAGACTCAATTAATAAATTATGATTATGATAAAACTATAAAAATAGATGTGGTTAAAATAGACAATCAAAATGCTAAAGAAGAAAAAGAAATCATAATATCAGAATACCCATTAAGTTTAATTTTAAACGGAAAATATTTAAATACTTTCTTATGTACTCCAGACAAAATAGAGGAACTGATTGTTGGGTTTTTAGCTACAAAAGGCTATATATCTAATAAAAATGATATAGAAAGTATAATTATAGATGAAAAATCAAAGGTAGTAGAGGTTATATCGAATAAATCTAATACTAATTTAAACTTAGAAAAAATATTTTTAAATGATTTAGATTTTATTGAGTGTAATTCAGTTAAAAATAGTTTTGAAATAGATATAAATACAATTTACAATTCAATGCATATGAACTTGACATCATCTCAATTATTTAAAGATACTGGGGGAGTTCACAGTGTAGCACTGTTTGATGGATGTGACCCTGTAGTGATATGTGAAGATGTTGCTAGACATAATGCTATGGAGAAGGTAATTGGATATGGTGTATTAAATGATGTAAATTTTGAAGATAAATTTATAGTAGTTAGCGGAAGAATTTCTCTTGAAATGATGCAAAAGGCATGTAAGATGCAAATACCTATAGTAGTTTCAAAGTCAGCTCCTACAAATCTTTCAGTAGAGCTTGCAAGAAAGTTAAATATAACTTTGGTTGGATTTGTAAGAGGGAGAAGAATGAATATATATGCTAATGGATATAGAATTAAGTATTAAAAAGTAAACTTAAAAGGTGGGAAAATATGAAAAGTACACTAAATTCGTTTGTAATAGCAGGCGCAAACAAATGCGTAGGATGCAGAGCTTGTGAGGTTGCATGTTTTGTTGAACATAATAAGAAAAATAATGTTGGATATACTGTTGGAACTGTAGAAATACCTGTTATACCTAGATTATATTTAGTTAAACAAGGAAGTTTTTGTATGCCTATACAATGTAAGCATTGCGAAGATGCACCTTGCTTAAATACATGTCCAAATAAGGCAATTAAAAAAGAAAATAATGCAATAATTGTAAAAGAAGAATTATGTGTTGGGTGTAAAACATGTATATTAGCATGTCCTTTCGGAGCTATAGACCTATTACCTCAATATAAAGATGGAAAAAAAGTAGAACAAATAGAGTTAGAAGATGAAAAAGTAATAGCATATAAATGTGATTTATGTAAAGGTAGCGATAAACTAGCATGTATAAATGCCTGTCCAGAAAATGCATTAAAACTAGTATCTCCTATAGAAGATAAAAAACTAAAAAATAAAAAAGCAGCTCTTGCGTTGCTTGGAATTTCAAATAATAAATAGGAGGATAAGTTATGATTGTAAATATAGATAAAGAATTGTGTACGGGTTGTAAAAAATGTAGTGATGTCTGTCCAGTAGATGCAATACAAGGAGAAAAAGGAAAGGCTCAATTTATAGATGAAGATAGATGTGTAATTTGTGGTCAATGTGTACAGCAATGTAAATCATTTGCTCCTATATACGAACTAGGACAAGATACAATAGAAGCAAAAAAGGAAGAAAGAGGTATGCTAGAAAGCGTACAAGAACCTTTATTTGCAGCTTATAATACATGTGATGTAGAAAAAGTTAAAGAAGCTTTAGCTAATCCAAGTTCATTTACAGTGGTTCAATGTGCTCCAGCTGTAAGAGTTGCATTAGGAGAAGAATTTGGTTGTGAGTTAGGTGAATTAACATATGGGAAGATGGTTGCAGCATTAAAACAACTAAAATTTGATAGAGTATATGATACAAACTTTGCAGCTGATTTAACTATAATGGAAGAAGGCAGTGAACTTATAAAAAGAATAGGGGAAAATAAAAATCTTCCTATGTTTACTTCTTGCTGTCCTGCATGGGTAAAGTTTATGGAAGATAATTATCCTGAACTTACAAATCATTTATCAAGTTGTAAATCTCCTCAACAAATGGGTGGAGTAGTATTTAAAACTTATGGGGCTCAAATGAATAATGTAGATCCTAAAGATGTATTTAGTGTAGCTGTAATGCCATGCACTTGTAAAAAATTTGAATGTGATAGAGAAGAAATGAAGTCAAGTGGATACAAGGATGTAGATGTTGTAATCACAACTAGAGAACTAGCATATTTAATAAAAGATATGGGAATTGACTTTAACAGTTTAAAAAATGAAGACTTTGACTCTCCTCTAGGAGATTATACTGGAGCAGGAACTATATTTGGTGTTACAGGTGGAGTTATGGAAGCTGCTATAAGAACAGGATATGAGCTTATAACTAACCAAGCTATTCCTAATGTAGAGGTAACTCAAGTTAGAGGCGGAGAGGGAATAAGAAAGTCGGTTATAAAAGTAGGAGACTTAAGCCTAAAAGTTGCAGCTGTAAGTGGTTTGAAAAATGTAGTTTCTATACTAGAAGATGTTAAAAATGGTGACTGTGACCTACATTTTATAGAAGTTATGACCTGTCCAGAAGGGTGTATTAGTGGTGGAGGCCAACCTAAACTTTTAATAGATGAATATAGAGAAATAGCTTATGCAAATAGAAGAAAATCAACTTATAATCACGATAGAGATATAGAGATAAGAAAATCTCATGAAAGTCCGTCTATAAAGAAAATATATGATGAATTTTTAAAAGAACCATTAGGAGAAAAGTCACATCATTTATTACATACAAATTATTGCACTAGAAAGGAAGTGGCTAAATAATGAATTGTTTTGTTATATCAGACCCAAATAAATGTATAGGATGTAGAACATGCTCTATTGCATGCGTAGTAGCTCACTCTGAAGAAAATATATTTTTACAAGATCCAAATCATATAAACTTTAATCCTAGACTTACTGTTGTAAAAACTGCACAAGTAAGTGCTCCTATTCAATGTAGACAATGTGAAGATGCACCTTGTGCGAATGTATGTCCTAATGAAGCTATAAAAAGAGAAAATGGGGCAATAGTAGTTAAGGAAGAAAAATGTGTTGGCTGCAAAACATGTATTATAGCATGCCCTATAGGAGCTATAGAAATAGTAAGTAAAGAAATTAAATTAGATGATATAGATTCAGATAAATTGTATTTCAAAGAGCAAATGGTAGCAAATAAATGTGATTTATGTGTAGGGAAGGAAGACGGTCCTGCATGTGTAAATGTATGTCCTACTAAAGCATTTAAAATAGTAAAAGAAGATGATGTGAAATTAACCATAAATAATAAAAGAAAACAAGCAGCAGCATGCATTTCTAACTTATAATAAGGAGTATAACTAATGAAAAAAACAAATAAGATTTTACTTATTGTAAGCACTATATTAGTATTAGGTTTAAGTGGATGTAGTAAAGTTTCTAAAGAAAAACAAAATATAACTATATCAGCAGCGGCAAGTTTAAAAGAGCCTCTAGAAGAAATAAAAGGTATATATGAAAAAGAAAATAATATGAATATTACACTTAATTTAGGGGCATCTGGAACTCTTCAAAAGCAAATAGAACAAGGTGCAGATTGTGATATATATATATCTGCTTCACCTAAGCAAATTAATGTATTAGAAAAGAAAAATCTTATAAAAAAAGATTCTAAAATAGATTTATTACAGAATAAACTTGTGATAATATCAAATAAAGAATCAAATAAAAATTTAGATCCAAATGACAGTGAATTGAAGTTTTCTATAGGAACACCTAAAGTAGTTCCAGCTGGAGACTATGCTAAAGAATCATTAGAGAATATGGGAATGTATGATAAATTAAAAGATAAAATAATATATGCAAAAGATGTAAAGCAAGTATTATCTTATGTTGAAACAAACAATGTAGACTTTGGAATGGTATATAAGTCAGATGCATTGAGTTCTGATAAGTGTAAAATCTATGAAGTAGTGGATGACAATATGCATAAACCGATAATATACCCAGCGGCTATTGTAGAAAGTACAAAGAATGAATCTCAATCAGATAAATTTATTAAACACTTAAAGAGTTCAGAGTCTAAATTGATATTTGAAAAATATGGATTTGAATGTGTAAATAATTAACATGAAAGATGCAATAATTTTATCCATAAAAATTTCTGTAGTAGCTACAATGATAACTTTAGTATTAGGTGTTTTTTTGGCTAGAATATTTACAAAATATAATTTTAAATTTAAAACAATTATAGAAGCTTTTATAATTATTCCTATGGTATTGCCACCATCTGTTGTTGGTTATGGACTTTTAGTAGTTCTTGGCAAAAATGGGCCAGTAGGAGAGTTTGTGCACAACCTATTTGAGCAAACGTTGATTTTTACTCCACAGGCTGCATGTATAGCATGTGTAGTAGTTGCGCTTCCGATGATGTATCAAAGTTGTAAAACTGCTTTTTTAGAGATAGATACCACATATGAAGATGTAGCTAAAGATCTTGGAGCTACTGATAGTAAGGTTTTTTGGAAAATAATAATACCATTATCTAAAAAAGGTATTATAGGCGGAACTATATTATCATTTGCTAGGGCTTTTGGAGAATTTGGAGCAACTTTAATGGTAGCAGGAAATATACCAGGTAAGACTCAAACGGTACCTTTAGCCATTTACTTTTTCGTAGAAAGTGGATATATAAGGGAAGCAAATATATTAATAATAATAACTATAATAATAAGTTTTACTACTATATTTATATTAAATAAA
>NZ_LBBT01000175.1 GCF_001006285.1 Paraclostridium benzoelyticum | reverse complement strand
TAATTATAGCTATTTTGAAATATATATAATATTTTAATAGTATATATATAAATATAGGTAAATACGTATCTCTAGATTTAAAAGAATCTTCCGTATATATAGAAAGTATATTTTATAGTTGAAAATAAAAATCGGGAGGTAACTATGGGCGTTTCAGAGAATACTAGTAAAACAAAAATTCTTTTAGAGTCGGGAACAAATGAACTTGAAATTATGGAGTTTACTATAGCAGGTGAATTATTTGGTATAAATGTAGCAAAAGTTAGAGAAATAATGATTGCACAACCAGTAAAACAAATGCCTAATTCACATGAATTAGTAGAAGGTGTATTTAAGCCTAGAAATGAAATAATAACAGTTATAGATTTAGGTAGGTATTTAAACTTGCCTAAGGGAGAACATAAAAATAATGATATATTTATTGTAACTCATTTCAATAAGTTAAACTTTGCTTTCCATGTTGAATCTGTAGTAGGTATTGCTAGAGTTTCATGGCAAGATATAAAAAAACCAGATAAAGTAATTTACGGTGGAGACGAAGGAGTTTCAACTGGTATAGCAGAATATAAAGATAGACTTATAACTATACTAGACTTTGAAAAAATTATTGCAGAAATAAGTCCTGAGTCAAGTATTCAATATGAAGAAATAGATAGATTAGGTAAACGTAAAGAAAATGACAAAACTATACTAATAGTAGAAGATTCAATGTTACTTTCTAAGATGATAGTTGAATGTTTACACAAAGCGGGATACAAAAACACAATAAAAGTTGATAATGGACAAGAGGCATGGGAATACTTAGAAGAAGTTAAGACTTGCGGAGAACCTGTTAAAAACCATGTTTCATGCATAGTTTCAGATATTGAAATGCCATTAATGGATGGACATAGATTAACAAAACTTGTAAAAGATGATAGTGTGCTTAAAGATATACCTTTAATACTGTTCTCTTCATTGATAAGCGAAGAAATGAGAATAAAAGGAAAATCTATAGGTGCAGATGAACAAATAACTAAACCGGAAATTGCTAATTTAGTTAGTATAATTGATAGACTAGTAGAAAAATAAATAAAATAGGTACATGCTAGCATGTACCTATTTTTATATTTCAGAGTATTTCATTACTATATTAGTTAAAAAATTACTAAAATTATTAAATTCAGACTTATTTATATCATCTGGATAAGTCATGATTTTTAGTTCATGAGCAGGTGTATCTTTTCTATATGATGGATGCGTATGATCAAATTCTTGTAGTTTAAACCCTAATTTTGAATAAAAATTTAATCTTTTAATAGATACATCATCCAAAGGTGGATCTATTTCTAAAATTACATTTTTATTAATTTTACAAAACTCTTTAATAGTTTTAGAGCCATAACTTTTACCTCTTAAATTTGAAGAAATTGCAAAATGTTCTATATATACAAATTTGCCTAAATCCCAATAAAATAAAAGTCCAATTAGTGAATCAGATTCACAAAGTGCCATGCAGTAATATTTTTCATCTTGTAAAGCTAAGATTTGATCCTCTAAAGTTCTTTGTTCAAATAATGGAAAGCTTGTATTATACATCTCCATTATTTCATTCCAATATTTATTATTCTCAGATTGAATTCTTAAAAATTCCATATTATCACCTCATAAAAGTTATCTACATTTTGGTTAAATTGTCTAACATTATATCATATCTAAAAATTTATGCAAATTAAGTATATAAAGTATTGATTGTGTGTATAGATGTTTATATTATTATCTATAAAGAAAATATTATTTATCAAAATAAATAAGAGGGATGGGAGTTATTAATGAAAATTTTAAGTCATGGATGTACGCTAGATTGTTTTGATTGTTGTAAGTTTAATGTATATGTAGAAGATGAAAAAGTTATAAAAATAGAGGGTGATAAAAATCATCCCTATACAAAAGGATTTATATGTAATAAAGGAAGATCTCATTTAAAAAGATTAAATAACCCAGATAGAATATATAATCCGTTAATAAAAATAGATGGAGTTTGGAATGAAATTAGTTTTGAAGAAGCTATAAATATAATTGCCAAAAAACTAACGATATATAAAGATAAATACTCATCAAAATCTATATTATATTACACTCAATACGGAAGTGGTTCAGTTTTAAAAGACATAGGTGATATCTTCTTTAATTTTTATGGAGGAGTAAGTAAAAGCAAGGGAGGCCCTTGTTGGAGTGCTGGAATAAAAGCACAAGAATATGATTATGGAACATCTAAAAGTCATTCGTTAGAAGATATTTTAAATAGTAAAAGTACTTTTATATGGGGAAAAAATCCAGCATATACTACAATACATACATTTCAAATGATAAAAAAAGCAAAAGCTAAAGGAGTAAAGGTAGTTGTTATAGATCCAATATATACAGATACAGCTAAAATTGCAGATAAATATATACGAATAAATCCGGGTACAGATGGAGCATTAGCTATGGCTATGACAAAAATTATAATAGAAAAAGGAATTTGTGATAATGAGTATATAGATAAATACGTAGTAGGATTTGATATCTATAAGGACTATATACTTAATTTAGATTTAGATGAATTATTAAATGAATGTGGAGTACAGATGAATATAGTAGAAGAATTAGTAGAATTATATACAGACAAGTACTCTACTATATATATAGGGTATGGAATACAAAAATATAAAAATGGAGGAAATAATATAAGAGCTATAGATGCTTTAGGGGCTATAACTGGGCAAGTAGGATTTGCTGGTGGAGGTATTAATTATGCAAACAAAGTATATCCATCAGTTTTAAATACAGATCCATTTAATAGTGAGGATTATTGTGATAATAGATTTTTTTACACTAGCCACATTAGTAAGTTTATAAAAGAAGCTATGAATAGTAAAACTCCTATCAAAATGGCAGTTATAACAAAGAGTAATTTATTGAATCAACTAGCTGATGTAGTAGATATAAAACAAGCTTTTAATTATATAGATTTCAAAGTATGTTTCGATATGTTTATGACAGATACTGCAAAAGAGTGTGATTTATTTATACCATGTACAAATACTTTGGAGAGTGAAGATTTATTATATTCATCAATGACAAATCCTTATATTATATATAATGAAAAAGCAGTAAATCCCCAAAATAAACTAATGGATGAATATTATTTTTTTATGGAATTAGCAAAACGTTTAAACATGAAAGATTATCCAATGGTATCTAAGTTAGAATATATATGCGAGGTAATAAAGCCATTGGTGGAACTTGATAGAAATATAAATTTAGATACAATAAAAAACAATTATTTGACTATACATAATCCTATAGCATGGGAAGATAAAATATTTGACACTCCATCAAAAAAAATTGAACTATATTCAAACGATGCCATCTTAGATGGTGTAAATCCAATTCCTATATATATAAAATCTGAGAAAAGAAATAAGTATAGATTACTAACTAATCACTGTAGAGATAGTATTTCTAGTCAGCATATGATGGATAAAGAGGAAATAGCAAAAGCTTATATAAATGAAGAAATGGCAGATAGAGAAGATATTAAAGAAAATGACATTGTAAAACTAGTTAGTAAAAATAGAAGTATAAAAGTTCAAATTAAAATAACGGATAGTGTAGGGGATGATATAATTTTAATTTATGTTGGATGGTGGAAAAAACATGGTAATCCAAATGTTTTAACAGATAGTGGAATTTCAGATATGGGAGGCCAAGTAACCTATAATGAAACATTTGTAGAAATAGATAAATGGGTTAACAGGGTTAAATAACAACCATAATAACCAATAAAACCAAAGTTAAAAATTAAATTTAACTAGTTTCTATAAATTAAAAATTTATAGAATGTGATATTTTCAGTAGGTTGAAACTTATAAATAAGATTTAATGTAAGCCTTCAAAAACTGGCATAGTAATTGCTCTATATTAATAGTACAAAAATTATATATTGGAGGATTTATTAATATGGAAATGAACATCAAAGAGCTATTTGAAGTAGGCGTAAGTTTTGAATCAGCTGTAGGAGTAGGAACGAAAGAAGAAAGAGCTATAGTAGTAAAAAATACTTCTCGCATCAACTTACCAAATGATTTAATAGAAGAGGTTAAAAATTTTGATAAAGAAATAAACTTTTTAGTTTCAGGTGAAATCTTTTGTCCAGATTTCCAACTTAATGTAAGTGTAGTTAAAAGACTTTGCGATTTAAATCAGAATTTCAATATGTCAGTAATAAGTATAAAAAGAGGTAAAAAGTTTTTAGCTCCTATTTTAAAAATTGAAAATTATAAAGCTCCCACAATTGCAGTTTTAGATAAAGATATGAATGTTTTAGGTGTATTTGAAGAAACTCCTAAAGTTGTGTCAGCAATTGGTAATTTTGAAGAAATTAAATTAAATTACTTTAAAGGGGATTACTTAATTGATACAGCAAAAGAGATTGTTGATTATATAAAAAAATGTAATTAGAAACATAGTAAAGAGAGATAAAGCTAATTTATCTCTCTTTACTATATTTTGCAATTTATATATGATATTGTTATAATTTATTTAATGATTATAGAATATTAGATATGAGGGATAAAAATGAAAAAAAGAGAATTAGCTATAGTAACATTAAAAAAAGATGCAGGAGAGATATATGCAAATCAAATAAATTATTTTTTAGGAGACAGTATAAAGATAAACCTGTATTCCTTTGAAGAGGGCGGATTTACTTTCTTTGAAGAAAAACTAATTCTTCTTTCTGTAAATTTAAAATATGAAGAAATCTTAAAGATGTGCAATTTAGATGCACAGATAATCATACCTAATTTAACTTTTGAAAAATCAAGTTTTGAAAAAATATGCAAGATAAATAAAAATGAAACTGTATTTGTTTATAATTTATCAAAAAGTATGGCATTAGAAACAATAGCAATTATATGTAGATTAGGTGTAGATATACCAAATCTTATACCTTGCTATCCTGAGATGAAAAAGATACCAGAAAACTCAATAGTTCTTACACCAGGAGAAAAATTAAATATAGAAGCTAAAAATTGCAAGATTATAGATTTAGAATATAGAATAATAGATTTAAGTTCTATTGCAGATATAGCTATGAAGCTCAATTTAGAAAGTCTTATTCAAGAGGATTTAGTAAAAAAATTTATGGATAAGATTGTCCCAATTAGCTATATAACAGAAAAGCTTTTAGTAACCCAAACTAAATTAGAGAATCAATTTGATTTTTTATTATCTGCAATTGACGATGGAATTATTGGAGTTAGTAATGATGGTATAGTGCAGTTTTATAGTCACGTAGCCAGAGAAATATTATCTATCAATGGAAATGAAATGATAGGAAAATATATAGGTGAATATGTAAAATCTCTAGATTTTGATCAAATAATTAAAAAAGAAGTTCCATATTTTCAAAAACTTATTAAAGTAAATAATATAGATATAAACATGGAGATTAAATACACGCATATAAGTGTTTTTAATGGATTTATAATAAAAGTATCCAAATTCCATCAAGCTGAAAAGAAACAAGCGAAGTTAAGAGCTCAGTTAATGAGCTCAGGGAATGTAAGTAAATATAATTTTGACGATATAATTGGATGTAGCGATTCTATAAAAAATACAAAAAAAATTGCATATAAAATGGCTCAATCTGATTCATCTATTCTTATAATTGGTGAAAGTGGTACAGGTAAAGAGTTATTTGCACAATCTATACATAGTGCGTCAAGACGAAGCCAAGGACCGTTTGTAGCTGTAAACTGTAGCACTTTTCAAGAAGGATTATTACAAAGTGAACTTTTCGGATATGATGAAGGGGCATTTACAGGAGCTAGAAAGGGTGGAAAAATTGGATTGTTTGAATTAGCTAATAAAGGTACTATCTTTTTAGATGAAATAGGAGAAATGGACTTGAACTCTCAAGCTACACTTCTTAGAGTAATTCAAGAAAAACAAATTAGAAGAGTTGGTTCAGATAAGATTATAGATGTGGATATAAGAATTATAGCAGCTACCAATAGAGATTTAAAAAAGCTAGTATGCGAAAATAAATTTAGAAAAGATTTGTTTTATAGATTAAATGTATTGCCATTAAAAATTGCACCACTTAGAAATCGAAATGAAGATGTATTTTTAATTTTCGAATCATTTAAGAAAAATCTTGATGTGAAATTTAGCCTTTCAGATGAACTTGTTGAGGTTTTTAAAACATATAGCTGGGAAGGAAATATAAGAGAATTAAGAAATTTAGTAGAGTATTGTTCATATTTAGATAAAAGTATAATAGAAGTATATGATTTACCTGAGTACATGTTAGAGTCAATAAAACATAAAGATTATTGCTTAGAATTATCAAAGAAAAATGATATTCAAAACATATCTAATTTAAAAAGAGATTTAAGAGATTATATATTTGTACTAGAGAAAATAAATAATGCATATGTTTTAAAACAGAGAATTGGAAGAAGGAAAATATATGAATATGCATTAGCAGAAAAGATATTTTTAACTGAGCAACAAATTAGAAGTATATTAATAGAATTACAAGAGTTTGGATTTATAAAAATTTTATCTGGACGAGGTGGATCGGTAATAACAGAAAAAGGAATTCTATTTTTAGAAGAAAACAAAAGGGTTTGATAGATAAGTAGTACAGTCTATCAAACTTTTTTACTTTATAAATTATTTAATGTAAAGGAACATAAAAAATTTTTTTGAATATTATATAGATTAGGGGGACTTTACTTGGAGAAATTTTAAAAAGGAGGTTTTATGTGAATAAATTAAAAGGTATTGATGTCAGTCATTGGACAGGCTATGTGAATTTTAAAGATGTTTTTAATAGTGGAATTCAAGTTGTTTATATAAAAGCAACAGAAGGAACTAATTATATAGATCCTAGATTTAGAGATTACTATAATGAAGCAAGAGCAGAGGGACTAAAGATAGGTTTTTATCATTTTTTTAATCCTGTAAATTCTGGAACACCTAAAGCACAAGCTCAACATTTTGTAAGTACGATAAAGAAATTAAAATGTGACTGCAAGCTAGTTTTAGATTTAGAAAAAACAGGAGGGTTAAGCAAATCAAAACTATCTAGACAGGCAATAGAGTTTTTGGAGGAAGTTAAAATATTAAGTGGATTGGATGTAGCTATTTACACATATACTAATTTTGCTCAAAATAATTTAGATTCAGAATCTGGATTAGGAAGATATCCTTTGTGGATAGCTCAATACGGAACAAGTAATCCGGAAAGCAATCCTATATGGGGAGAAAATTATATTGGATGGCAATATTCTGAGTCAGGAATAATCACAGGAATAGAAAGTAAAACAGATTTAGACGTGTTTACGGAACAAATACTGTTAAATGAATATAAGAACTAAGGACAAAAAATTAGAATAAATTAAAGGAATTTCGAGATATTACCATAATATTTATGGTAATATCTTTTTTTAAAATGTAAAAAAGACATGGAAAATAAATTTCAGATAAGTTTTTATTTGCTAATATTTGTAAGGATGTTGTAACTAAAGCTAAGCATAAAATATATATAATTTATAATAAATAGATTATATAGCAACAAATCAGGGGGGAATAAAATGAATAAAAGTGAATTAAGGGTGGATATGAAAGTAGAAGCTAGGAGACAGTTAGCTGATAATAAAATAGATATTACTATAGCTACTGTATTAGTTGGAATGATTACGTTTATACCACAGTTTTTAAGTGAAGAAATTTTCACATCGTATAGAATGACATTGGTTATAAGTATCATATCAATGCTTGTATCTACTCCGTTAGTAGTAGGATTAAATATAGTATCTTTAGATTGTATAAAAGGGGATAAAATCAAAGCAAAAGATGTCTTAAAAGGATTTAATATACTATATCAATCATATGGAGCTATATTGCTTCAGATGGCTATAACTTTTATTATGACTGCTCCTTTTGTAGCTATACCAATATTTTTAGTAAAAGATAGTCACACAAGATTAACTATGATTGCATTTATAAGTAGTATATCAAATTTATTTTTCTCTATAATTTTTTCACAACTTCAATACATTGTTGCAGATAAACAAGATATTTCATTAATTGAAGCTATTAAAAAATCTATCAGTATTATTAAAAATTATATTTGGGACTATATATTACTTTCATTAAGTTTTATTGGATGGATGCTTTTAGTTGGATTTACCTTTGGAATAGCATATATTTGGGTAGGGCCTTATATACAGTTAACATTTACAAATTTTTATGAATATATAAAGAAAGATGAGCTAGACACTTATGAAAAATCAAAATATAGAAGTCTAAAATCAGGACTATTAGTAGGTATTTTATTATGTGCATATATGACAATAGAAGCAAATATATCTCAAAGGGTACTTACACCGCCTGTTATAAAAAAAATTATAGAAGATAATGATTTAAGACTTATAAGTTTCGATGAAGAGAAGAGTTATTATATATCTGAAGAAGAAAGTATAGCGTATAAAATTGAACCTAATTATAATAATTTAAGCGATTTAAGTAAATATACAGTGGTTGTAAAAAAACATCCATTAGATTCTAAAAAAGGAGATAAAGTCAATTCCACAGTTATGTATATAATAGTTGATGAAGATAAGTTATTAGGTATTAGTTGTGATCCAAATAGTCCAGGTAAAAAAATAGAATCTTATAATCCGATTCCAGGAAAATTCGATATAAAAGGAAATAAGCTATAAAATAAAAGTGCGCATATAAATTATATTTATATGCGCACTTTTATTTTGATGCAAATAAGGAATAATTTCTAAAGAAAAAATTAAGAAATATCACTTAAAAAAATTAAGAATTAAGAATTAATATGTTTAATATATAGAGTGTTTTACAGTAATGTTACATGTACATAACAAATTTGTAATAAAGCGAAAAAGCATAATGTAATGTGGTAGACTTGATAAAGTAAAATAAATTAGAGAGGTGATGGTTATCAAAACAAATAAAAATAGACTAATACTAGGATTAAAAATATTATTTGTAGTAATTATTTTAGGAATAACAGTTAAAGAGTCAGCTAATATTATTAGCGGATTTAACATCGAAACATTTTATACTTATGCACATCAGCTTACATTAGGAAATATACTTATTATTATTTCGCTGGGCATAATTTCATATATACCTTTAACTTTTTATGATTTTATAATCAAGAAGAGAGTTGGAATAAACTTAGATAATAAAAAATTATATAAATACTCATGGATTGCCAGTTCTGTATCTAGTATTGTTGGATTTGGAGGAAGCAGTGCTATTGCTTTAAAAAGTCATTTTTACAATCCGTATGTTAAAGACAAAAAACATTTAGCCAAAGAGGTATCCAAAGTAGTAGCTTTAAATCTAACTGGATTTTCAATGACATGTTTTATATATCTAATAATGATGAAATTTAATCTTGGTAAAATTAGTATCACAAATGTGTTAACTATATGCATAAGTATGTATTTACCGATTTTAACATTGATTTTAGTTGGAAGATATATAAAGTATAAAAATGAGATAAGAAGAGATGTTATAGATACATTTAAAATAATAGGAATATCATTATTAGAATGGATTACGACTATAACTTTAGTGTATTCAATAGTGATAATATTAGGAGAAAATATATCGATAGCACAATTTTTTCCAATATTTGTAGCTGCTATAGCTGTAGCGATAATAAGTATGTCTCCAGGTGGGGTAGGTACATTTGATTTAACTTTACTAACAGGACTTAATGCTCTAGGCGTTGCATCAGAGAAGGTAATATTAGCTATATTTTTATATAGATTAACTTACTATATAATACCATTACTTATAGGATTATTATTATATATATCTGAACTTTGGACCAAAGTAGATAAAAATAAAAAGTATTTAGTTTCAATAGTATCATCAAAATTTGCTCATTATGGACTAATTATATTAGTATTTTCTGCGGGATTATTACTTTTAGCATCACAAGCTATACCTGGTATGGTAGAGAGAATACATGTAGTAAATCAAATTTTAGGATTTAAAATTACATGTATGTCTGGTGGATTTTCTATTATAATTGGATTTTTATTAATTGCTATGTCTAGAGTAATAAGCTTTAAATCTAAAAATGTGTATAAGATAACTATGGCATTAGTTATAATTGGAATTCTTGTATCTTTAATTATTAGATTTGAATATCAGGTTAGTACATATCTAATTATTGTAGGAGTAGTATTAAAAATTAGTAAAAACCAATTTTATAGAGATGGATTTGTAATGAGATGGGGAGATATACTAAAAAATTCATTAATATTATTATTTTTCCAAGGATTATATATATATATAGCTTACAACAACACTCATTTAAAAGTTTCTAGCAACTCTATATTTAATTTAAGTAATTACCATACTTTTGAACAAGTAAGCAAATTTGGAGCAATAAGTACTATTGGATTTTTAATTGCAGTAGCGTTTTTAGTTATTTTATATTACTTAAATAAAAAGAATGACTTTGAAAAAGTTAAATTATATCAGTGTAAAGATAAAGTAGACAATATATTAAAAAAGTATAATGGAAGCTCTGTAATTCACTTTGTAAATTTAAATGATAAGTTTGTATATATGAATAAAGATGAAGATGTTATGCTTCAATATCAAGTATATGCAAATAAGTTAGTAGTTCTTGGGAACCTTGTAGGTGATGATAGCAAGTTCTTTGGATCGATCCAAGAGTTTTATGAAATGTCTGATAGATATGGGTACATACCTGTTTTTACAGCAATAGATGAAAAGATGATACCTCATTTACATGAAACTGGATATGAATTTATTAAATTAGGTGAAGAGGCATCTGTAAACTTAGAAGAGTTTACGTTAGAAGGACGTAAAATGAAAAGTGTAAGAAATGCGCTTTCTAGAGTTGAAAAAGAAGGATATACATTTGAAATGGTGTATCCGCCATTTAGTAAAAGTTTTCTTGAAGAAATTAAAAATATTTCTGATGAATGGCTTGAAGGAAGACTAGAAAAAGGATTCTCAGTTGGATTCTTCGATGAAGAATATTTAAGTTTAGATGCTATTGCTATAGTAAAAAATAAAGATGGAGAAATTAAAGGATTTACAAATTTAATGCCTATGTATGATGGCAATAAAACATTATCTATAGATTTAATGCGTTTCTCAAAAGATAGCTGTAATGGGATAATGGATTTTATATTTGTAAATTTATTTAAATATGGGATAGAGCATGGATATTCAAGATTTAATATGGGAATGGCACCTTTATCTAATGTGGGAAGATCTAAATATTCATTTTTAAGAGAAAAAATGGCTGCTAAAATTTATTCTCATGGACAATATTTTTACTCTTTTGAAGGACTAAAGAGATTTAAAGAAAAATATTGTGAGTCTTGGGATGGAAGATATATGGCTTATAAAAAAAGAACTTCTCTTGTATTTACAATGATTCAAGTTATAATGCTAGTATCTAATGGGAAAAATTACAGATATGAAAGTTGTAACCATTACAGTGAAGCATTAAAACAAGAGTTAGCATAAGTTAAATAAAAAAACACTATTTAAAATAGTGTTTTTTTATTTAACTTAAAACAAATTTTTCTATAGCTTTAGCTACTCCAGATTCTGTATTTTAAAGGTGTTTATTTCAATTAATATCATATTACTTTGAAATGAAGATGTTAAATAGCGAAATCATATGATAATTATAGTAAAAACTTATAATTATAAAAAATTAGTTAGACTTATTTAAAATAATGTAAAGAAGAAGTTTAACAAAAAAAGGTTTAATGGGGTGAATTGTTTAACCTATTAAACCTATTTTTATTTATTTAGTAGAAATTAAAAAAGGCGTTTTTGAATTTGTATAAATAATATTAAGATAAAT
>NZ_LBBT01000174.1 GCF_001006285.1 Paraclostridium benzoelyticum | reverse complement strand
TGAAAGATTGAATTTTGAAAATTTCAAATTTTAAAGCTCCATTCAATAATGAAATAAAACCTGCATAAAAACGATTGCAATCTTAGGTGAAGGTATGTAATAATTTTAGTGAAGGGGTATTTATTAAAAATTTATATTAAAATTTAATGTATATAATCTCTAAAAAATCATAAGTGATTAGAGATAAAGAATAGGGGGAGTTCATATGACGAAAAACAAGGAACAAATTCAAGAGAGCTTTAATAAATGGGAGGAAGACAAAGTTAATAAGTCTATAGCTAGATTCCCAGAAAGAAAAGAAAAATTTGAGTTTGACACAGGTCAAGAGATGAAAAGACTATATACACCATTGGATGCAGAAGTTGATTATGAAAATGATCTAGGATATCCAGGACAGTATCCATATACAAGGGGAGTTCAACCTACAATGTATAGAGGAAAATTCTGGACTATGAGAATGTATGCTGGATTTGCAACAGCAGAAGAATCAAATCAAAGATATAAATATCTAATAGATCAAGGATCTATGGGGCTTTCAGTGGCATTTGACCTTCCGACTCAAATGGGATATGACTCAGATGATGCAATATCAGAGGGAGAAGTTGGAAAGGTTGGAGTTTGTATAGATTCATTAGCGGATATGGAAATATTATTTGATGGAATACCTTTAGATAAGGTATCAACATCAATGACTATAAATGCACCAGCATCAGTGCTTTTAGCAATGTACATAGCAGTTGCTGAAAAGCAAGGAGTTTCAGCTGACAAATTAAGAGGTACGATACAAAATGATATATTAAAAGAATATGTAGCAAGAGGAACATATATATTCCCGGTAAAACCATCCATGAGATTAATCACTGATATATTTGAATATTGTTCAAAAGAAGTGCCTAAATGGAACACAATAAGTATATCAGGTTATCATATAAGAGAAGCAGGATCAAATGCGGTTCAAGAAGTAGCCTTTACATTAGCTGATGGTATAGCATATGTGAATTCGGCAATACAAGCAGGGTTAAATGTAGACGACTTTGCCCCTAGACTATCATTCTTCTTTAATGCACACAACAACTTATTAGAAGAGGTTGCAAAATTTAGAGCAGCAAGAAGAATATGGGCAAAAGTTATGAAAGAAAGATTCAAAGCGACTAATCCAAAATCATGGGCACTTAAGTTCCATACTCAAACAGCCGGTTGTACACTTACAGCACAACAACCTGAAAACAACATAGTCAGAGTGGCAATTCAAACATTAGCAGCAGTACTTGGAGGTACTCAATCATTACACACAAATTCAAAAGACGAAGCACTAGCACTTCCAACAGAAGATTCAGTAAGAGTAGCACTTAGAACACAACAAATCGTAGCACACGAAAGTGGAGTAGCAGATAGTATAGATCCACTAGCAGGTTCTTATTATATAGAAAGTTTAACTAATCAAATAGAAGAAGAAGCATTAAGATTAATAGAAAAAATAGATGAATTAGGTGGAGCACCACAAGCTATAGAAAAAGGATTCATACAACAAGAAATAATGGATAGTGCATATAGATATCAAAAAGAGATCGAAAATAACGATAGAATTATAGTTGGAGTTAACAAATTCCAAATAGAAGAACAAGCTCCAAAAGGTCTATTAAAAGTTGACCCAATGGTTGGAGAAAGACAAAAAGAAAAGATAAAAGAACTTAAAGAAAGAAGAGATAGTGAAAAAGTTAAACAAGCTTTAGAAGCACTTAGAAAAGCTTGTAACTCTGATGAAAATGTAATGCCATATATACTAGAAGCAGTTAGAGAGTATGCTACATTAGGAGAAGTTTGTGGCGTTATGAGAGAAGAGTTTGGCGAATATAAACAAACGGTTATGATATAGGGGGGTATATTGATATGAGACCAATAAGAGTATTAGTTGCAAAGCCAGGATTAGATGGACATGATAGAGGGGCTAAAGTAATAGCAAGAGCATTAAGAGATGCTGGTATGGAGGTTATATATACAGGGCTTAGACAAACTCCAGAACAAATTGTAGCAGCAGCTATACAAGAAGACGTTGATGTTGTTGCAATGAGTATATTATCAGGAGCTCATAACCACTTACTACCAAAGGTTGTAGAATTATTACATGAAGAAGAAGCTGAAGATATATTAGTAATAGGCGGAGGAGTAATTCCTGAAGATGATATTCCGTATTTAAAAGAAAAAGGAATTGCAGAGATATTTACTCCAGGAACGCCAACTTCAATGACTATAGATTTTATTAGAGAAAATCTTAAAAGAGCATTAGCTTAAAAAAGGAGATAAATATGAAAGATATAGTGAATAGGGTGCTAGAAGGTAAAAAAAGGGATTGTGCTAGACTTATCACTATTGTAGAAAATGAGCAGCCTGGATATGAAGATGCTTTAAAAGACATATATAAATACACTGGAAGGGCCTATGTTATAGGAATAACAGGTCCTCCTGGTGCTGGGAAATCTACTTTAACTGATAAGTTAGTTAAACTTATAAGAAAAGAGGGTAAAAAAGTAGGAATTATAGCAATAGACCCAACAAGTCCTTTTACAAAAGGAGCTATACTTGGGGATAGAATCAGAATGAATGACTTAAATACAGATAAAGATGTATTTATAAGATCCATGGGAACTAGAGGGAGTCTAGGTGGATTGTCGAATGCAACTCAAGCAGCTATAAAAGTTTTAGATGCTTATGGTTGCGATTATATATTTATAGAAACTGTAGGGGTTGGGCAATCAGAAATAGATATAGTTAAAACTGCAGATACAACTCTTATTGTCATGGTACCGGGGTTAGGAGACGATATACAGGCAATAAAGGCTGGAGTTATGGAAATTGCAGATGTATTTGCAATAAATAAGGCAGATAAAGATGGAGCAAAGAAAACATCTTTAGAGATAGAAATGATGCTAGACTTTAAAAAAGATTGGGAATTTAGACCACCTGTAAGTTTGGCTATTGCTGAAACTGGTGATGGTGTAGATAAAGTTTATGAAAATATATTGAAACATAGAAAGTTTTTAGAAGAAAGCAATAAATTAAACGAAAAAAGACTAGAAAGAAATAGAATTGAAGTTAAGGAATTAGTTCAGAAAAAAGTATCTAGTTTAGTTAAAGATTTAGAGTATACAAAAGAGGTCGATGAATTGTTATTAAAAACTATAAGCAAAGAAATTGACCCATACTCTATAAGCAATATGTTATTTGAAAAAGTTACTAAATAACAAGGGGGAGTAGTTATGGATATATTAAGAGTTGATCATGTTGGAATAGCAGTTAATAATTTGGAGGAAACTTTGAAGTTTTATGAAGATGTATTGGGATTAAAATGTGAAGGAACAGAAATTGTTGAAGATCAAAAGGTTAAAGTAGCTTTTTTACCAGTTGGAGATACAGAACTTGAACTATTAGAATCTACAACAGAAGATGGACCAATAGCTAAATTTATAGCAAAAAATGGAGGACGTGGAGGAATACAACACGTTGCAGTTAGAGTTGATAATATAGAAAAAGCCATAGAAGAAGTTAAGGCTAAGGGATATAAAATGATAGATGAAAAACCAAGATATGGAGCTGGAAATGCTAAAATAGCATTTTGCCACCCAAAAGGCACAGATGGGGTTTTATTAGAACTAAGTGAAAGAATATAAATATAACAAAAATTTGGGGGTGATTTTGTGTCACAAGAAAAGTTAAATTTACTTTATGAAAAAAGACATAAAATAGAACAAGGCGGGGGACAAAAAAGAATAGATAAACAACATTCATCAGGCAAATTAACTGCAAGAGAAAGATTAAACCAATTATTCGATGAAAATACATTTGTTGAATTAGATGCATTTGTAAAGCATAGATGTACAAACTTTGGAATGGAAAATAAAGAGATACCAGGAGAAGGTGTAGTTACTGGATATGGTAAAGTTGAAGGAAGATTAGTTTGTGCATTCGCACAAGACTTTACTGTGCTTGGCGGGTCATTAGGAGAAATGCATGCAAAAAAAATTGGAAAAGTTATGGATACTGCTTTAAAGTTAGGGGCACCAGTTGTTGGACTTAATGATTCAGGAGGAGCTAGAATTCAGGAAGCTGTTGATGCACTTGCAGGCTATGGAGAAATATTTTATAAAAACACAATTGCATCAGGTGTAGTTCCACAAATTTCTGCAATAATGGGGCCTTGTGCAGGAGGAGCTGTTTATTCTCCAGCATTAACAGACTTTGTATATATGGTAGATAGAACTAGTCAAATGTTTATAACGGGACCTCAAGTTATCAAAACTGTTACAGGAGAAGAAGTAACAGCTGAAGAATTAGGAGGAGCATCAACTCATAACACAACTTCTGGAGTTGCTCACTTTATAGCTTCAAATGATGAAGATTGTATAGTTCAAATAAGAAAATTATTATCATTTTTACCTTCTAATAACTCTGAAAAAGCACCTATATTAGAATGCCAAGACGATCCGAATAGAAAAAATGATGTTTTAAATAGTATAATACCAGATGGTTCAAACAAACCATATGATATGAAAGAAATTATATATGAAATAATAGACGATGGTGATTTTTATGAAGTTCAACCATTCTTTGCTCAAAATATAATAACAGGTTTTGCAAGAATAAATGGTGAAAGTATAGGAATAATTGCAAATCAACCAAAAATTATGGCTGGATCACTTGATATAAATGCATCTGATAAATCATCAAGATTTATAAGAACTTGTGATGCATTTAATATACCTATACTTAGTTTAGTTGACGTACCAGGCTTTTTACCAGGAACATCTCAAGAATATGGAGGGATAATACGACATGGGGCTAAAATGCTTTACGCATATAGTGAAGCTACAGTTCCTAAAATTACATTAATAACTAGAAAAGCTTATGGTGGATCATATCTTGCAATGTGTTCTAAAGATTTAGGAGCTGATATGGTATTTGCTTGGCCAACAGCAGAAGTTGCAGTAATGGGACCTAGTGGAGCTGCCAATATAATATTTAAAAATGATATTAAAAATGCTAAAGATCCAAAAGAAATGAGAGACATAAAAATAAAAGAATATACAGATGAATTTGCAACTCCATATAAGGCGGCTGAAAGAGGATATATAGATGATGTGATAGAGCCTTCACTTTCTAGAATAAGAATCGCAGATGCTATTGATACATTAGCATCTAAGCGAGAAGAGAGACCTCCTAAAAAACATGGAAATATACCTTTATAGGAAGGTGGTAAATTATGAATATTAGCCAATTATTAGAAGCTTTGAAGGACCCTTCAGCTTCAATTTCAATAGGAGAAAAACTTTTAGCAGGTGTTTGTGTAGCTATTCTTTCAATGGCAGTAGTTTTTATAGTTTTAGTTATAATATCTATTATAATAAAAATATTGCAAGTAGATAGAACTGAAAAACAAAAAACCGTAGCTAACGTAGAATCAATTCAAGAAGCTTCAATTGAAAATAAAAGTAGTAATGAAAATATAGAAGAGTTAGTTTCAGTTATAACTGCATCAATTGCAGCAGCTACAGGAAATAGTACAAATAATATAATAGTTAGAAAAATACAAAGAACTAATAATAATAAATCAAGTTGGGAAAGAATGCCTAAAAATATTACAAAGTAAAACAGGGGGAGTTTACGATGATAAAAAAATATAATATAACTGTAAATGGAAATACATACGAAGTAGAGGTTGAAGAGCTAGGCAGTCAGGCATCTGTGCAAAGACCACAAGTAGCAACTCAACAAGTGCAGCCACAAGCAGCACCAAAAGCGCAACCTAAGCAAACTCAAAATGCGCCATCTGCTGGAGGAGGAACTATATCAGCACCTATGCCAGGAACAATAAATGATGTACGTGTAAAAGTTGGAGATAGTGTTAAAAAAGGGCAAGTATTATTAATACTTGAAGCTATGAAAATGGAAAATGAAATAATGGCAAGTTCTGATGGTACAGTTAAGTCAGTTGATGTATCAAAAGGAGCATCTGTAAGCGCAGGGGATGCTTTAATAACTATAGGTTAAATAATTACAAATTTTTAAAAGGGGGACTTACCCGTGGGAGAAGTTATTAATAATTTTATTCAATCAATGGGTATTGTTAATATGGATTGGCGACAAATTGTAATGATATTAATCGCCTGTGTATTATTATATTTAGCAATAGCAAAAGGATTTGAACCGTTATTATTAGTGCCTATAGCTTTTGGTATGTTACTTACAAATCTTCCATTAGCAGGTGCTATGAATACACCAATTTCATCTATAAATGATGTTTCACTTACACAAGAATCAATAAATGGATCAATTGCAACTAAGACTCCGGGAGGGTTGCTTTACTACCTATACCAAGGATGTAAACTGGGTATATTCCCACCTTTAATATTCTTAGGAGTTGGAGCAATGACGGACTTTGGACCAATGATATCTAATCCAAAGAGTATACTATTAGGTGCTGCAGCACAGTTTGGAATATTTTTTACATTTATAGGTGCATTAGCTTTAGGTTTCACAGGACCAGAAGCAGCTTCTACAGGAATTATAGGTGGAGCAGATGGTCCAACTGCAATTTATTTAACAACAAAATTAGCACCTCATCTATTAGCTCCTATAGCTGTTGCAGCTTATTCGTATATGGCTTTAGTTCCAATAATACAGCCACCTATAATGAGAGCTTTAACAACTAAGGAAGAAAGAAATATAATAATGAAACAATCAAAGCCAGTATCTAAAAAAGTTAAAATTATATTTCCTATAGTAGTTACTATAGTAGTATCATTATTATTACCATCAGCAGCTACATTAATAGGACTACTAATGTTTGGTAATTTACTTAAAGAGTGTACAGTTACTGATAGACTTTCAGATACGGCAACTAATGCTTTAATGAATATAGTTACAATATTTTTAGGATTATCGGTTGGAGCATCAGCGGAAGCACAAGTTTTCTTAAGCGCACAAACTATAAAGATATTTGCACTTGGAATAATTGCATTTAGTATAGGTACAGGATCGGGATTACTTTGCGCTAAGCTTATGAATAAATTTACAAAAGATAAAGTTAACCCTCTTATAGGAGCAGCTGGAGTATCTGCAGTACCTATGGCAGCAAGGGTTGCTCATAAGGTAGGTCAAGAAGAAAATCCAAGTAATTTCTTACTTATGTATGCTATGGGTCCTAATGTTGCAGGTGTAATAGGTTCTGCTGTAGCGGCAGGGATATTACTAAGCTTATTTGGATAAAGCAAAAAGGATGTCTTAATTATTTTAAGACATCCTTTTTGCGCTTAATTAAATTACATTTACTAAAAAATGTGGATAAACTATGAAACTTAGTTATATCAAGTTAAAAAATAGTATGAAAATATATTAATTACTATACAAATAGGAACTCCTATAGTGAATTTAGTATGCTTTGTTTTATGTCTAAATGTATACATTCCTAGATATGTACCTACTGCTCCTCCAATTAAAGATAGAGTCATAAGAGTAGATTCAGGAATTCTCCATTCACGCTTAATTGCTTTTTGTTTGTCTATGTACATAAGTAAAAATGATATGCATGATATGATTAGAAAATATATGCTAAAAATTTTCATTGTACCCTCCTCGTAAATTTATTTAAACATTTAAATCATATCATAAAAATAAAAAAATCAAAATAAAAACTAGATTATAAAATATAATCTAGTTTTTATTTTGTGAATTAAACAATAGGTTCTTTAACTTTGTTATTATAAATTTCACTTTCTATATCTGAATCTAAAAAAATTGAATTTAAAATTTCTGGGTTTTGACAATCTAAAATTAAATCAACTTTTTTTATCAATTCACATCCAACTGTATAAATATCATTGTTTCTTTCCACTTTGTTTGAAGTTAATAAATAAAACATAATTATCCTCCTAATAACTTGTAATAGGATGATTGACAATTGAATTAATAATTATTCAATAAATATAGAAATTGATAAAAACGTATAAAAGTACAAAACGTAAGTACGAAATTGCAAATACTTATTAAACTTAAATCAATACAATATTAATATAAAGAATAATAAGGAGGGGTACAATTGGAAGCTGTATCTAAAAAAATATTGGGGATAGACATAGAAACACTAGAATCTTGTAAGGGATTAAACACTGCAAAAGAAATATCACAGCAATCTAGAGTATGGATAGAGGCTGCAAGTAATTTATATGACAATAGAGATGATATAAAAAAATTTATTGAAAATATTACGAGTAAAAAAAATTGCAGAATTATATTAACAGGTGCTGGAACATCTGCATTCGCAGGAGAAACTTGCGAACCTTACTTAACAAAATTATTAAACAAAAAAGTTGAAGCAATAGCTACAACAGACTTAGTTGCAAGTCCTAGTAATTACTTTATAAAAGAGATACCAACTATTTTAGTTTCATTTGCAAGATCAGGTAATTCACCAGAGAGTGTACACGCAGTAAAATTAGCAAATGAAATTATAGATAATTTATATCAAATCATAATAACTTGTAATGAAAATGGTAAATTGGCATTAAATACGAAAGGTGATGAAAAAAGTTTATTACTTCTTATGCCACCAGAGACAAATGATTTAGGATTTGCAATGACAAGTAGTTTTACAACTATGGTTTTAAGTTGTTTAGGAGTATTTAATATTGAAGAAATTGAAATGTTTATAGAAGATACAAAAAATCTTTCAAAATCTGTAGAAAAATTTATAGAAACAAATTTAGAATCAATAGATAAACTAGCAAAAGAAAAATTTGAAAGAATAATATATTTAGGTTCTGGAACAAGTAAAGGCATAGCTAGGGAGAGTGCACTGAAAGTTTTAGAGCTAACAGCTGGTAAAGTAAATGCAACTTATGATACGCCTTTAGGTTTTAGACATGGGCCTAAATCGGTTATAAACGATGAAAGTATAACTGTAATTTATATATCAAATGAAAATTACACTAGACTTTATGATTTAGATTTGGCTAAAGAAATGTTAGCGCATAGAAAAAAAGATAAAGTTGCATTAATCGGTTCAAACATAAATCAAAATTTAAAAGATAAAGCTGATTATGTATTTAATATAGAAAATATTGATTACAACATAGAAAATGAAGCACTACTTCCATTACAACAAATAATATTTGGGCAAATATTATCATTTTTAAAATCTAAAGAGTTAGGAATTACACCAGATAATCCATGTCCAACAGGAGAGGTAAACAGAGTAGTACAAGGGGTTATACTACATGATTTAAATAAATAAAAATAGGGGGAAAGGAATATGAGTTTGTTATCGACTAAAGAAATTTTGATTAAAGCTCAAAAAGAGGGATACGCAGTTCCGGCTTTTAATATACACAATTTAGAGACAATACAAGTTGTTTTAGATGCAGCTAGAAACTTAAAATCACCAGTTATTTTAGCTGCGACTCCATCAACTGTAAAGTATGCAGATGAGAACTATCTTTTAGCTATAATTGAAAAAGCAAGTGAGTTAAACAATATACCATTAACATTTCATCTAGATCATCATGAAAATGTAGAAGACATAAAAAGAATAATAAAGCTTGGTTGCAAATCAGTTATGATAGATGCATCGAAGCACGAGTTTAGAAATAATATAGAAATTGTAAAAGATGTAGTTGAATTCGCTCATTTATATGGATCTACGGTAGAAGCTGAACTAGGAAAGCTAGGTGGGATAGAGGATGATTTAAATGTAGATGAAAAGGATGTATTTTTAACAGATCCAAAAGAAGCGTATGAATTTGTAAAAAGAACAGGAGTCGATTCACTAGCAGTTGCAATTGGAACAGCTCATGGACTTTATAAAAGTGAACCTAAATTAGACTTTGACAGATTAGAAAAAATTAAAAATATGGTTGATGTACCATTAGTACTTCATGGTGCATCTGGAGTACCTTATGAATCAGTTCAAAAATCAATTGAAAAAGGTATATGTAAAGTAAATATAGCAACAGAACTTAAAATACCTTTTTCAAATGCTATAAAACAATATTTTAATGAAAATCCTAATGCATCTGATCCAAGACAATACCTAGTGCCTGCAAAGAATGCTATGTATGATGTTGTAGTTGAAAAAATAAAGATGTGTAAGAGCGAGAATAAAGCACATGATATCAGTTATAACATTTAATCCATCTATAGATAGATTATATAAATTAGATAGATTTGAAATTGGTTCTGTTCAAAGAGCTGATTTAGTTAATCCAACTGCAGGCGGAAAAGGGTTAAATGTAGCAAAAGTTCTAAGGAAGCTTGGGGAAGATGTTAATTGTATAGGATTTTTAGGTGGATTTAATGGTGAATATATAAAATCTAAATTAAAAGATATAGGAATAGAAAACAAATTTACAACTATACAAGAAGAGACTAGAATTTGTTTAAATATAATGGATTCAAACAATGTAAGTACAGAGGTGTTAGAAAAAGGTCCAAATATAAGTAAAGAAGAAATTAATAGATTTGAAAAAGACTTAGAAGAAGTTTTAAAAGATACACATGTTTTAGTTGCATCAGGTAGCTTAGCAAAGGGCTTGCCAATAGATTATTATTTTAAAATTGGAGAAATATGCAATCAAAGAAATATAAAGTTTATTTTAGATAGTAGTGGGGAAAGTCTTAGATTAGGGATGAATTCAAGTCCATATCTTATAAAACCTAATATTGATGAACTAGAAAGTTTAAGTGGATTAAAAATAAAAAGTATAGAGGATATTATAAGTGTAGCAGAAAGTATGCTTTCAAGTGGAGTAAAAAATATATGTGTATCAATGGGAAAAGATGGAATGATATTTGTAAATAAAGATTATATATATAAAGTTGAAATACCTAAAATAGAGGTTATAAACCCTGTTGGAAGTGGAGATTCTAGTATAGCTGGTTTTGCTTTAGGAATATCTAAAGGTTATGATTTAGAAAATACTTTGAAATTAGCAAATGCATGTGGAATGTCAAATGCAATGAACATATATACAGGATCTATAAATTTAGATGATATTAATAAATTTATAGATGAAATTAAAGTAAATGAATATGTTAAAAAAACTTAATCTACCAATATAGGAGGGCGTATATGTATTATATAGGGGTAGACGGTGGAGGTACAAAAACTACATTTACCATTATAAATAATATGGGGGAAAAGATTACACAATATACAACGAAAACAACTCATTATGAGCAAGTAGGATTTGATGGATTAGAAGATATATTGAACGAAGGATTAAGTAAGATTATAGAAAAATCAAACGTAGATACTGAAAAAATAGATAGTGTTTTTCTTGGTATTCCTGGATATGGAGAAGTTAAAAGTGTTGTAAAAAAAATAAATTGCATATGTGAACGAGTATTTAATAAAATTGACTTTAGAATTGGAAATGATGTAGAAGCTGGGTTTGAAGGTTCTCTAGCAGGTAAACCTGGAATAAATATAGTTAGTGGAACGGGCTCGATTGCACTTGGAAAAGATTTATATGGAAACACAATAAGATGTGGTGGATGGGGAGATTATGTAGGCGATGAAGGATCTGCACATTGGATAGGAAAAAAAACTATTGAAGTATTTTCAAAAGAAGCTGATAAGAGATTAAACCGAGGTTTGATTTATAAAAAAGTTAGGGAATACTTAGATATAGATGATAATTTTGAAATAATTGACTATGTTTTAAATAAAATAAATAAAGATAGAACTCAAATTGCACAGTTTTCTAAAATATGTTTTGAAAGTGCTAAATTAAATGATGAAAATGCACTAGAGATATTTAATTTAGCTGGATATGAGCTTAGTTTATTAGTAAAGATGATAATAAATGAATTGGAATTTGAAGATGAAATAACTATATCTTATTCAGGTGGAGTATTTAAAAGTGGAGACTTAATTATTAACCCGATAAAAAATAATTTAAGCGGATATAATGTAAAGCTTATAAAACCTATATTAGAACCAGATATGGGAGCGTGTTTACTAGCTTATAAAATAAAAAATAATCATGTAAGTAATGAAGTTTTAAATAATATGATTAATAAAACTGAATATAGTTTTTCATAAAATAAGGAAGGTAATATTACCTTCCTTTACTTATATATAGATTTGGAATATTCAGTGGGGGAAATTCCAAAATGAGATTTAAACTTACGGGAAAAATAATGAATGGAAGAAAAACCTAATAACTCAGAAATTTGACTAAATGTATAACTAGAACTTTTTATAAGTTCTTTACTTTTCTTTAGTTTTATATCGTTTATATAATTGTTAACTGTTTTATTTGTATTTTTCTTAAAGAGAGAATGTAAAGTTGTACTACTTATACAAAATTCATTACATAATGTACTTATGTTTATTTTTTTATTAATGTTTTTATCAATATATTTTAAAATATTATTCAACTGATCGTCTTCATAAGATTGTTGCATATGTGTAGTTGGTTTATGTTGACCTTGGAAATTTTTAAATCTTAGAGTGTTTATAATAAGTTGCTTTAAGTAACAAAGTGATAGGTCATCAGAATATATATCTTGATTTGATAACTCATTAATAAGGTTTTGAATAATATGATGTGAATCGCGGTTTAACGTAAATACTTTATTACATAGAAACTCGTAATCATCAAAATCCATATTGAAATTTATAGTTAGATATGAACAAGTATTGTCCTCTATTGTATATTGATTATGAAATTGAAGTGGGGCATAAAATATTAAATCACCTTGGTTTAAGGTATAAGAATTACTATCTATATCTGTATTTAACATACCTTTATCTACATAAGTAAGCTCCCAATACGGATGTGATTCTCCTTTGAAGATGTAACTACATCCTTTTTCTTGATAAAATTTAGTATAAATTTCATTTATATGTAATGAAGGCGATATAGAAGAGTATACGTAATCGTGTGTTAAAGGTATTGAATTAAATTTATATGAAGATTTTGATATATATATTGAAGACTTATCTGATATCGATATAAAGTTGAAATGAAGTCCTTTTTTTAATCTTATAGGTCTATTTACTATAAACGAGTTTAAGCTAGAGGAATCAAATGACACTAAAATCATAACAACGCCAGATAAAACTTTTATAAAAACCTCATCGTTTGTTAAAACTTTTAAATCACTAATACTCTTATTTGTAAAATTATGAAGATAAGAGTTATCAATTTCATTATAAGTATTTATTACTTCTCCAAAAAATTTAAACTTAGGAGATGTGATTTTATCAAACATAACAACCTCCAATTATAGGATATAATATATATTATATGAAAGTTAAATA
>NZ_LBBT01000173.1 GCF_001006285.1 Paraclostridium benzoelyticum | reverse complement strand
TGGAGGACTAAATATTAAATTTAATATCCCTATTATTTTTTCATTGTCCTTAGCTATAATTATTAATTCATTTTCAGTTTTGCTATTTAAAACTTCTTCTAAAGAATTTTTTGAATGGCTTAATCTAAAATCATCATAAATTATCATATCCTCTCTTTTTTTATCTATTTTAGACATAATATCAAGTAAATAATTTAGATCATCTATACATGCTTGTTGTAATTTTATCTTTTCTATCACTACTTGCATCTCCTTATTCTCCATATTTAAATCTACATGAACAACTTTTACTATACCTTTAAAAATATTTATAACTACATCTTTTGGAACTATCCCTAGATTTATTAGTGTTACACCAATTCTTGGAACAGTGTTAGTATGCCATCAATTTTATTAACAGAATTAATGACTTCAAATCTCTCTAACCATTAGTGTTTTGTATTTTGAAAATCCAAATATCTTAGCAATTCTAAACATTTTTTTATTATGAGCAAAGGCATCTGCTATTATAAAGTTTTTTTCTTTTGAAACAGCCCAATTTTCAGCAGCTTTATATAGTTTACTTGAATATATCCCCTTATTATTTCTACTCTCTGGTTTTACATAGAGATTAACTATATAAGCATAATCATTATGTTCAAATTTAAAGTTATTACCATCTATTCTAACTTCTATAAACCCTTGAACTTTTTCATTATACTCAGATACAAATAGTCCACATTTTTCATTTATTATAGAGTCCTTAATACAATTTTCATGAAAGTTAAATTCTAAACTCCCTTTATAAAAATCATCTTTTCCTAATTGATCTATACATAAATTTCTAAGCATTTCTAGTATATCATCTAAATCAGATAAATTTGGTTCCCTAATCTTGATTTCCATATTACTCCTCCAACATGTAATTTTTAATAATATGTAGTTACATTTTATATTTTCTTACTTAATATCAAGTATACCTCCATTACTATTAATTTCATTTTCTCCTTTTAGATTAAATGTAACCTATTACTTTCTAGAAAGTTCATTTATAAGTTTAGAAAAATATGTATCGCCCTTTATTAAAGTTTCATAATTTCCTTTTTCTACTATTTCTCCACTTTTCATTGTATAAATACAATCTGCTTTATTTAATAAACTTAGATTGTGAGTTATTATTATTACAAGTCTATCCTTTGACAACTCTTCTAAGATATCTTTCACTTTTTTTTCATTGATAGTATCAAGTGCAGCTGTAGGTTCATCAAAAATATAAACTAAAGAATCCTCAACTAAAGCTCTCGCAATAGATATTCTTTGCTTTTCCCCACCTGATAAATTAACTCTTTCATTAATTATAGTTTCATATCTTTCTTCTAATTTATCTATTGTTTCTTCTAAATTAAGTTTTTTAATAACTTTTTCTATTTGTGATTCTTCTATATCTCTTCCCATCTTTATGTTGTCTTTGATTGACTCATTAAGTAATTCTATATCCTGAGAAACTAATCTTATAACTTTTCTTACATCACTTACCCCATAAGACTTTAGTTCTTTTTGATTTATTTTTATTTCCCCATCATATGAATTGTAAAATGCACTTAATAATTTTATTAAAGAACTTTTTCCTGCTCCAGAATCTCCTACAAATGCAAAAATTCCTTTTGACGGTAACTTAAAGTTGATATTATTTAAAGCTTGACTTCCATTTTTATATTTAAAACCTACATTTCTCATTTCTATTTCTTCAATATGTGTAATATCACTATTTCCATCACTAGTCTTTTCAGTTCCTAAATTAATATATTCATTAATTCTATCTAATATAGGCATTAAGGTGTGCATATCGATGTTTGTATTCAATATTTCATATACCGGTTGTACCAAAATTTGAAAGTAAAGACCTAAAGCTACGATTGTTCCTACAGTCATTGTCCCATTCATAACGAATAAACTTCCCATTCCATATATAATAGCTAGAGATGTTATAGTCATTGCATTCCCAAAACTATTAATAAAAAGGGTTAACTTTCTGAAACTTATATTATTTAAATAGCTAGTTTCTATTATTTCTTTAAATTCATCTTTTACTTGATTTTCTCTATTAAATGCCTTTATGGTGTTAATAGAAGTAACACTTCTATTGATTTTTATGCATATTTGATCATAATTCTTTTGAATTTCTTTAGACATAGGGCTAAATTTTTTAGATATTTTCCAGTTAAAAAAGAAAAAAGTTAAATATAAAAATACAACTATTAATGTGATTTCTTTACTATAAATCATCATTTGGATTAATATCATAGCTATTAAAATTATATTTTTTAAAAATACAATAAAAAAGTTAGTAATAAATACACTTATACTCCTTCCATCATTACTTATCCTAGAAACGATGGCTCCATTATTACTATTATCAAAAAAATCCATAGGTGCATTTATAATCTTATTAAACATTTTTTCTCTAAATAATATAGTCATATTTTCACTAACGTTCATGAATATTCTGTCTTTTAAATAAGAAAATATAGGTTGGCACAAACACCCTATCAAAAAAACCAATATTCCTACCTTTAGTTTTTGAATAGAATTACTTGGAATAACATCATCTATCAAATATCTAGATAGCCTAGGTGCTATATATACAGCAATAGTATATAAAATAGTAAATATTAAACCCATAAACTCATACCATTTATATATCTTAGCTATTTTCCATAAATCTTTTAAAAAATTTTTCATATCTTCTCCCTAGCTTAATTACATATTATATTATATTTAATTTAGTTTAATTTTTTACATAATCTGCTTCTATAATCTTTCATCTCATTTATTTTAAACAAACATTCTAATTCATTATCTCTAGTTAGTTCATATTCACATATATACTTGAATCCATTACTTTTTAATATATCTATTTCATAATCAAATAACTATTTAGAAATAGACTCTCTATTTTCTAAAGTTTTTAATTTATCTTGAGTTACGTATAAATATTTTATATAAGCAAATTTATCTTCAAATAAAATATAATCTAAAGTACTATAACATTCCTATTATTTTTTACTATCCTTAACTATAATTATTGCTTTATTTTCGTTTTTACCACTTAAAACTTCTTCTAAAGAATCTTTTAAATAGACTAATCTAAAATCATCATAAATTATCATATTGTTTCTTTTCTAAATAAATAATTTTTAAATTATATTTAATGTGTTTTTATAGTGAATAAATATGTGTAATATAGTGCAATAATTTGATATAATCTTTATTGTTATATTTATTTAGGAGGTGTAATTTTGGATAGAGAAAATAACATTGATCAACACGGAAAAAAGAATATCTTCAGACTAGCACTTTTCACCGGGGAGCTGATGCTTCGAAATGGTGCTGAAACTTATAGAGTAGAGGACACCATACTTAGAATTTGTAATTCTAGAGGTTTTAAACATGTAAACGTATTTACATCCCCTACTGTAATAATTATCTCAGACGAAAGATTCGATGGTATAACGTTTATGAAGACTATAAAAAATAGAGGTATAAACATAAATAAAATCGACCTTTTGAATGCATTTTCAAGGGAATTTGTCTCTAATAAAGATTTATCAATTGAAGATGCACTAATTCAGCTTAAAGGAATTGAAAAAGCTAAGTCTTATAACCAATGGGTAGTATATATAGGAACTGGGCTTGGATCTGCATGCTTCTCAGTTTTATTAGGTTGTACAGTAGTAGATTTTTTATTTACATACATAACATCGATTTTCGCTGTTATAATATTTGATAAAATATTTAGTATTAGTTCTATACCTTCATTTTCTACACTTGCAGCTTCAATTTTCATAGCAGTTGTAGGTGTTAGTTTATCAAGCTTAGGACTTTTGAGTCAACCTAATACACTTATTGTAGGATCTATAATGCCTCTACTTCCTGGAGTTTCATTAATTAAAGGCTTAAGAGACCTTATTTCTGGAGATTTAATTTCAGGGGTAGCTAGAGCTTTTGATGCTGCATTAACCGCAACCGCTATAGCTGTCGGAGTAGGATTTGTTCTTGAAGTATGGCTTAGATTAGGAGGTATATTATAATGAGTAGCATGCCTTTATATTTACATTTTATATTTAGTTTTTTATGTACAATAGGATTTGCTATATTTTTAAGTGCTCCTAAGAGATCTCTTTATGTATCTGGTTTAATAGGAGCTATAGGATGGGTTTTATATGTATATCTATTTAAAGCTACAAACAATCCAGCTTTATCAAACTTTGTTCCAGCAACTATAATAGGTATTGCTAGTGAAGTTTGTGCTAGAAAATTAAAACAGCCAGCTATCGTCTTTGTAATACCTGGTATAATTCCTTTAGTCCCTGGACTTGGAATGTATAACACAATGCTTTATTTAGTTCAAGAAAACTATGAACTAGCTGCATCTACAGGTGCAACTGCACTTTTGGTCGGAGGCGCTATATCTCTTGGTATATTACTAGTTACTTCATTTGTTAAAACTATAAATACAATAAAATTAAATAAAGCTACATTTGGATTTAACCACGTTATAACAAAAAAAGATTCCAACTATGAAAATAATATAATGACAGAAGATAGTGATTTAGATATAGATTTGGCAATAGATAAAGATAAAAATGTACAAGAAGATGATAAAAAAGATTTAAAATAGATAATAAAAGAGGAAGTCGTATAACTTCCTCTTTTTTATATATTTATTTTATCTATAACCTTAGTTATTACTGGTATATACTGTCTACTTTCTCTAAGCTTTGAATCTTTCTTTTTTATAAATAAGTAAACTAACCCGGTTAACACTAGAGCTATTACAGCACTTAATACTTCTTTATTAACAGATGTATTAATTAAATTCAATATACTATATGAAACCACTGTACCCCCTAAAAGCGCTACTAAAGGAATTATATATACTATAGATGCAGCTTTTATTACATTTATAGAATCCATGTTTAATTCTACATAGTCACCTACTTTAGCTCCTATAGTATTATCAACTTCAACAACTATATCTTTTTTATCAGTAGATGATGCACACTTACCACAAGATGCACAAGCTGAATGCTGTTGCATTTTTATTTTAGCAGTTATACTATCTACTATTTCTACTACATACCCATGTTGATTCATAGTACTCCCCCTATTTTGTAAATTTGTTTATAGTTTCCATCAGTTCAGAAATTAATTCTTCTGATTCTTGTGTTTCACCCTCTTTTATCGAGTTTGATACACATCCTTTTATATGATTTTCAAGTATTATATTTCCAACTCTATTTATAGCTGATCTTATTGCGGATATTTGGACTAGAATATCTACACAATATCTTTCATCCTCTACCATCTTTTGAATACCCTTTACTTGTCCTTCAATTCTATTTAATCGCTTTATGATGGCTTCCTTATCATTGTTTTTAGCTAATTTTTTCTCCATATTATTACCTCTTTTTCATTCATATAATATATTATATATTATTTTCTTCAAAAAAAAATAAATACTGCTGAATTTTCTTCAACAGTATTTATTTTAAACGTGCTATTCTTTATCTTTTATATCAACTTTTATATTTAATTCTTCTAATTGAACTTCTTCTGCAATTGCAGGAGCATTAGTCATAGGACAAACAGCACTTTGATTTTTAGGGAATGCTATTACATCTTTTATATTAGTAGTTCCAGCTAATATCATTATAAGTCTATCAAGACCAAATGCCATACCAGCATGAGGTGGAGTACCATATTTGAATGCATCTAATAGGAATCCGAATTTTTCTTGAGCTTCTTCTTCAGTGAAACCTAATGCTTTGAACATTTTTTGTTGCACATCAGCATTAAATATTCTAACACTTCCTCCTCCTACTTCATAACCATTTATAACCATATCATAAGCTTTAGCTCTTAAAGAAGCTTTATCATTGCCTTCTAATCTTTCTAAATCTTCATCTAATGGAGAAGTGAACGGGTGATGCTTAGCTATCATTCTTCCAGTTTCTTCATCTTCTTCAAATACTGGGAATTCAGTAACCCATAACATTTCATAAGTATTGTTATCTAATAAGTCTAATCTTCTAGCTACTTCTAATCTTACTTGACCTAAAGCATCAAATACTACACTATCCTTATCTGCAACAAATAATAATAAGTCTCCAGATTGAGCATCCATTTTATTTAATATAGCATTTATTTCTTCTTCTGTGAAGAACTTAGCTATAGGAGATGTTACTTCATTATTTTCTCCAACTTTCATCCAAGCAAGACCTTTTGCTTTATAAGTTTTAGCATGATCTTCTAATTTTCCAATTTGTTTCTTAGAGAAATCTTCTGCTTTACCTTTTACGTTTATACCTCTAACACTCATTCCATCTTTAGTAGCATTAGCAAAAACACCAAATCCACAATTTGCAACTACATCAGATATATTAGTTAATTCATATCCAAATCTAGTATCAGGCTTATCTGATCCATATCTTTCCATAGCTTCAGCATAAGTCATCGCCTTAAGAGGTAAGCTAACCTCTACATTCAATACTTCTTTGAATATTCTTTGTACCATTTTTTCCATTATAGCCATAACATCTTCTTGTTCAACAAAAGACATTTCACAGTCTATTTGAGTAAACTCTGGCTGTCTATCAGCTCTTAAGTCCTCATCTCTAAAACACTTAACTATTTGGAAGTATCTATCCATTCCACTTACCATCAATAATTGTTTAAATAATTGAGGTGATTGTGGTAGTGCATAGAATTTACCTTCATTTACTCTACTTGGTACTAAATAGTCTCTAGCTCCTTCTGGAGTTGGTTTTATTAAAAATGGTGTTTCTATTTCAAAGAAATTATTTTCTGTTAAGTAATTTCTAACTATACTAGCAACTCTACTTCTTAATATTAAGTTCTTTTGCATAGATGGTTTTCTTAAATCTAAATATCTATATTTAAGTCTTAACTCTTCAGATACATTATCGTCATCTTTTATATATATAGGTGGTGTCTCTGATTTATTTAGTAATTTTAATTCTGTAGCAAATACTTCTATATCACCTGTTGGTAAATTAGGATTTTTAGAAGATCTTTCTGCAACCTTACCCTTTATTGCTATTACATACTCAGATCCTAATTTTTCAGCTTTTGCAAAAGCTTCTGCATTTACATCTGTGTCAAATATTATTTGGCAAATTCCACTTCTATCTCTTAAGTCTACAAATACTAATCCACCTAAGTTTCTTTTCTTTTGTACCCATCCCATAAGTACAACTTCTTCATCTATATTAGATTCTCTTAAGTCTCCACAATAGTGAGTTCTCTTTAATCCGTTTAGAGTCTCCATGTCTTTCCTCCAATATGTTATTAATTATTAAGAATTATCTATAATCTATTTTTTAATTCTTTAACGATTTCACTTAATTTTATACTAGTTTGTTCTGATGTTGACATATCTTTTAATTTTACTTCATCATTTGCTAATTCATCATCACCTATTACTATAGTATATTTTGCATTTAATTTATCTGAATATTTAAATTGAGCTTTTAAACTTCTATCTAAATGATCTTTATCTGCACTTATATGATTTTCTCTTAAATCTTTTAATATTTTAAAACTCTTAGTCTGAGCATTTTCACCTATTGTAGCTATGAATATATCTGTAGCTTTAGGATTTTCAATTTCTATATTATTATTTTCAAGAGTTAATAGTAATCTTTCAACCCCAAGAGCAAATCCAATTCCGCTAACGCCTTTAGGCCCTCCTAGTTGTTCTACTAGTCCATCATATCTACCACCACCACAAACTGTGCTTTGTGCTCCTATATCATTTGATATTATTTCAAAAGCAGTCTTTTTGTAGTAATCAAGTCCTCTAACTATAGTTTTATCAACTTTGAAATTTATACCCATTTCAGTTAAATACTCTTGAACTTTTGCAAAATGATCTTTGCAATCATCACATAAGTGATCTATCATATATGGAATATCTGCTAAATTTTCTTTGCAAACTGGGTTCTTACAGTCTATAACTCTCATTGGATTTTTTTCTTTTCTCTCATTGCAAGTCTCACATAAAACATCACTTTTTGCATCTAGATAATCTTTTAAAATATTATTATATTTTTCTCTACAAGTAGGGCAACCTACTGAGTTTATACAAGTTTCTAAATTATTTAATCCTACCTCATTGAAAAATTGAACAGCTAAAGCTATAACTTCAGCATCTATAGATGGTTTGTCACTACCTAATGTTTCTATTCCAAATTGATGGAATTGTCTTTGTCTTCCAGCTTGAGGTCTTTCGTATCTAAAGCATGGAGTTTGGTAGAATAATTTGGTTGGTTGAGTATCTGCATACATTTTATTTTCAATGAATGCTCTTACTGCACCAGCTGTACCTTCTGGTTTTAGCGTTATACTTCTATTTCCTTTGTCTTCAAAAGTATACATTTCCTTTTGAACGACATCTGTTGTTTCTCCGACACCTCTTTGGAATAACTCTGTATGTTCAAATATAGGAGTTCTTATTTCCTCATATCCAAACAATGCGCATACTTCTCTAAATTTATTTTCAACATAATTCCATTTATATGCATCTTTTGGAGTTATATCTTTAGTTCCTCTTGGAGCTTTAGTTAACATTTTTATATACCTCCTTTTCCTTTCTTTCTATCATTTCATCAACTCTATCTATGTAAATTTCTACATTTTTAACATTGTCAGTTCTTTCAATTCTATCTTCATCTACATATACATATTTGCTGATAGCACCTGCCCCTACAGCAAGATTACTTTGCTTTTCTTCCATAATTTGAATATTATATATACATTCAAATCCTTCTTTAGCATATCCTATGTTTTCAAGGTTTCCAAGCATATGTTTTTGTCTGTACATATAGTAAGGATTAAGTCCCATAGATTTTGCATACTCCATAGATAAATTTATCATGCTTATCATCTCTTCATATCTTGTAAGTTCATACTTATCTAGATTTTCTTTTAGTGTAGATGCTCTTTTTATTGCTAATGTATGTACAGTTAAACTCTCTGGAGAAAGTTCTTTTATTCTTTCTAAAGTATTTCTAACCATTTCCACATTTTCATCTACTAAACCTAGTATAATATCCATGTTTATATTATTAAATCCAAGCTCTCTAGCCATATTAAAACATCTTACTATATCATCTACGTTATGATCTCTACCTATTTTGACTAAGGTTTCATTATTCATAGTTTGAGGATTTATGCTTATTCTAGTAACATTATGTTTTTTCATAACTTCTAATTTTTCTCTAGTTATAGTATCTGGTCTTCCAGCTTCAACTGTAAACTCTTTTATTTTTGTTAAATCAAGTTCTATAAATAGAGATTTAATTAAATCATCTAGTTGCTCAGCCTCTAATGTTGTCGGTGTTCCTCCACCTATATATAAAGTTTCGATTTCTTTATTAGTCTCTTTTAATAGTTTCGCTAACCCTTTTATTTCCTTTACAATAGCTTTTACGTAATTCTCTCTTAAATGTCCAAATTGTTTCATAGGATTAGAAGGAAATGAGCAATATACACATCTCGTAGGGCAAAAAGGAATACTTACATATAAAGATATTTTGTTTTTATCAATAGGATATATAAATACACGCTCTCTTTTTGCTATATCTAAAGCTAAATCTATTTTTTCATCTTTTATTAAATAGTTATCTTTAAGGTTTTGTCTTATCTCAAATTCACTCAGTCCTTCATCTAATAAACTATGGACTATTTTAACAGGTCTTATTCCTGTCAAAATCCCCCATGGTACATAAGTGTCGTACAATTCACTTAAAACCTTAAATATACTTCTTTTTATAATAGTTTTAGATTTCTTTTTTATCTCTTCTTCATTTAAAGAAGTTATATCAAAAACTTCTTCTTTACAAAGCTTTAAATCGTCTTTTTCATAGTATTTAGTTATACTCTTTATGCAATTTTTATCTTTAACAAACTCATTTATCAAAGTTTTTTCAAAGTTTTCATCTTCTTTTATAAATTTAAATTGAGTAGTAAATAACTTGAATAATTCTGCAATTTCATATTTGTAGTCATGTCCTTTTAACTCAATACCTAACATTTAAACTACTCCTTTATTGTTATTCTGAACAAACTCCTTATACTAAATATGGATTAGTTGCTTTTTCTATTCCCATTGTAGTGTTTGGACCATGCCCTGGATATACGATTATATCATCTTCATATTTTTTTAATCTATTTAATGATTTTTTCATTTGGTTGTCATCTCCACTGTATAAATCAGTTCTTCCCATACTTCCAGCAAATAATGTATCTCCTGTAAACATGTGATTCCCAACTTTTATGCACATACAACCTTTTGTGTGTCCTGGAGTGTGTATAAACTTAAGCTTTAATTCTCCTAATTTTATACTGTCTCCCTCATTTACATATTTATCTGCATCAAACTCAGTTGCTCCACAATGCATTCTATAACTCAAGTTTTTCTTTTTATCTAAAAGTAACTCTTTCTCTTCACTGTCAGCTATTATACATGCATTTGTAGTTTCTTTTAACTTAGGAACACAACCGATGTGGTCTCCATGTCCATGCGTAAGTATTATATATTTAACATCTATAAAGTTATCTTTTATAAATCTCATTAAATCATCTATTTCTCCGCCTGGATCTATAACCGCACCCTCTCTAGTGTTTTTATCTGCTATTAAGTATGTGTTTTCTCCAAATAAATGATCTGTGAATTTCTCTATTATCATAATTAAATCCCCCTTAAAAATTTTTTTCAGAATCTATAAGTATTGTAACTGGTCCATCATTTATTAGTTCAACCATCATATGTGCTCCAAATTTTCCAGTACCAACATTTATATTTTGTTTTTTAGCTTTTTCTATGAATTCCTCATATAAATTATTAGCTAAATCTGGCTTAGCCGCTCCTGTAAAGTTAGGCCTTCTGCCTTTTCTGCAGTCTCCATATAATGTAAATTGTGAGACAACAATCAATTCTCCATTTATATCTTTAAGAGATAAATTCATTTTTTCATCTTCATCTTCAAATATTCTTAAGTTAACTATTTTTTCTATTAAATAATCAACATCCTTACTAGTGTCTTCATGTGTCACTCCTAAAAGTACTAATAATCCTTTTTCTATATTTGAAATTTCTTGCTCATCTACAGTGACACTCGATGATGCTACCCTCTGAACTACAGCTCTCATAATGCCTCCTTAATTTATAACTCTATAAATATCTTCCACTCCCGGTATTGCTCTTACCTTTTTCATTAAAAGAGTTAATGTTTCTATACTATCAACTTCTACAAGTAAGTTTACACTTACAATATTTAGTTTTCCTTTTCTTGCATTAATCCCATTTAATGATACTTTTTCTATAGACACAATATGCGTTATGTCATTTATAATTCCACGTCTGTCTTCTGCTTGTATTTGAATTTCCGCTTCAAACTTCGCATTATTGGAGTTTTCCCAAGAAACTTCTACTAATCTGTTTTTAAAATAGTCATTATCTAAGTTAGAGTTAGGACAATCCTTTCTATGTACTGCAACTCCTCTTCCCTTTGTTATATATCCTATAATCTCATCTCCAGGTATTGGATTACAGCACTTAGCAAATCTAACAAGTATATTATCTACTCCTTTTACCATAACTCCTTGAGGTGATGATTTTTTTCTTTTTTTAGTATACTCTTGTTCTCCTATACTATGTTTATTTATATCATCTATGAGCTTTATATCAGAAGATTTCTTTACGTAATCTTTTTCATAAAGTTCTTTTATTTTAGGAACTATCTGAGATGGCATTATCCCTCCATATCCTATAGTTGCAACTAGATCATCTACAGTCGGTTGGTTAAACTTTCTTGCCATTTGAAGCATATACTTTTCAATTATTGGATCTTTTGTAGGTATGCTATATTTTTTAAATTCTTTCTCTAAAATCAAGCTACCTCTTTCTATATTTTCTTCTCGTCTTTCTTTTTTAAACCATTGTCTTATTTTAGACTTAGCGTTAGGAGTTTGTACTATATTTATCCAATCTCTACTTGGTCCACTTGAATTTGCTGAAGTTAAAATCTCAACAATATTACCATTTTGCAACTTATAGTCCAATGTAACTATTCTTCCATTTATCTTAGCTCCTACGCATTTGTTCCCTACATTAGTGTGAACTCTGTATGCAAAGTCAATCGGTGTTGACCCAGCAGGTAACTCTATTACATCCCCTTTTGGCGTAAATACATATACCTGGCTATTAAACACGTCATCTTTTAATGCATCCATAAATTCTTGTGGGTCCTTTAAGTCCTTTTCCCACTCCATCATCTGTCTTAACCATTGTAGTTTTTCTTCTAGTTTACTTTCCTTACCACTAGTTTTTCCTTCTTTATACTTCCAGTGTGCAGCAATTCCGTATTCTGCTATGTTATGCATTTCATTAGTTCTTATTTGAATTTCTAAAGGCTCTCCATCTGGTCCTACAACTATGGTATGTAAGGATTGGTACATATTAGGCTTTGGCATAGCTATATAGTCTTTAAATCTTCCTGGTATTGGCTTCCATAGAGTATGCACCATACCTAAAACTGCATAACAATCTTTTACTGAATTTACGATTATTCTAACTGCCATTAAATCATATATTTCTTCAAAATCCTTATGCTTGTTTTTCATCTTTCTATATATACTGTAGAAATGCTTAGGTCTTCCATATATATCACAATTTATATTAACTTCATCAAATTTTTCTTTAAGAATATGTACTATTCCTTCTATATAAGCTTCTCTTTGGCTTCTTTTTTTAGCTACTTTTTCCACCAAGTCATAATATCCATCACAATCTATATATCTAAGTGCGATATCTTCTAGTTCCCATTTTACTTTGTATATTCCTAATCTACTTGCAATTCCACCGTATATTTCTAGCGTTTCTGTCGCTTTAGCTTTAGCTTTTTCAGGCGGCATGAACTTTAGAGTCCTCATATTATGTAGCCTGTCGGCTAATTTTATAAGTATTACTCTTATATCTTTTGACATAGCTAAAAACATTTTTCTTAAGTTTTCAGCTTGTGTCTCTTCCTTAGACTTATACTTTATCTGTCCAAGTTTAGTTACTCCATCAACAAGGTCTGCGATTTCTTCCCCAAAATCTTTTTTAATATCTTCATATGTAAATTCGGTATCTTCAACTACATCGTGTAATAATCCGGCTGCTATAGTTTGCATATCTAATTCCATATCACAAAGTATATTAGCAACAGCTATTGGATGTATAAAATATGGCTCCCCAGATTTTCTTAATTGTCCTTCATGGGCTTTTTTACCATAGTAATAGGCTTTTTCAATTAAGTCTAAATCGCCATTAGGGGCATATCTTCTTATTTTTTCTATTAGTTCTTGTAATTGCTTATCTTGCATAGTACCACCTATTTTATAGTATAAATTTTGATATATATGAAAATAGTTGGCTTTTTACCAACTATTGAACACTATTAATATTTTACAAGTGAGTTTACATGATATTGAGATACTTTATCTCTACCATTCAACTCTTCTAATTCTATTAAAAATTGCATAGAAACAACTTCTCCACCTAATTTTTCTATAAGTTTAGCTGCAGCTTCCATAGTTCCACCTGTAGCTAATAAGTCATCTACTATTGCAACTCTTTGACCTGGTTTTATTGAATCTTTATGGATTTCTAAAGTGTCTGTCCCGTATTCTAATCCATATTCAAATTTTTCAGTTTCTCCTGGTAACTTACCTGGCTTTCTTACTGGTACAAATCCTATACCCATTCCATAAGCCACTGGAGTTCCCATTAAGAAACCTCTCGCTTCTGGTCCAACTATTATATCAACATTCTTATCTTTTAGATCTGCTATTATTTCATCTACCGCAAACTTAAATGCTTCTCCGTTGCTTAATAAAGTTGTTATGTCTTTAAATCCTATACCTGGTTTTGGGAAATCTTTAATCTCTCTTATTGAATCTTTTAAGTTCATTTAAATCCTCCTAATAGCTTTGCTTGTATTTATCCTTAAGTTGATTAAGTCCTTGTAGTACTTTACTTGAATCTAAATCAATCTTAGTACTTGGTTTTGGCATAATTTCCATTGTTAAAGTACTATTTTCATCTTCCACATGAAAATTAATTAAATCTAACTCTTTAAACACATTTAACATAGCAAATAATTTTATTGGTGATATGTTTAACTTAGATTTAATATCTAGTA
>NZ_LBBT01000172.1 GCF_001006285.1 Paraclostridium benzoelyticum | reverse complement strand
TATTGTATATTCGTAGCCTTTATATCTATATTAATTTATAAGGCTATAGATAGCCCTTCAGTTTTTATATCTAGTATAAATGACTTGTTTAAATTTTTAAGTCCTTTTTTATTAGCTGTATTAATGTGTTTACTTTTAAATCCAGTTATTATGTTTTTAGAAAAAAAATTCAAGATGCCGAGAATTTTAAATATATTTATTTCATATTTTTTCATATTTTTATTTTTTTGCTTTTGTATAAATTTAATAATGCCTTCATTAATAGATACCTTAAATACTTTAATAACAGAAATACCAAGCTATACGCTAAAAATAGATGAACTTTTAAACAAATATATTTCTAATAATCATTCATTTGATAGCATTTTACCCCATATACAAGCCCATTTGGATTCAGCTTTAAAACATGTCGTTAAAATGCTAAATACAATTTCTTCAGATTTTTTAATATATATTTTTAGCATAACATCTATAGTTTTTAATATTATAATGGGTATTATCTTATCTATTTATATACTTTGTGATAAAGAAAATATTTTAAAAAATCTAAAAAACCTATTATATTCAACTTTTTCAAAAAAAAGAGCCACTGCAATAATTGAATTCTTTGATATAATAAATAAAATTTTCTATCATTATATCATAGGTAGTTTAATTGTTTCTTTGGTTGTAGGAATAATAACATTCATAGGATTTAGGTTCTTTATAAATATAAAAGGTAGTTTATTCTTATCTTTTATAGTATTTATAACTAATATGATTCCTTATTTCGGTCCATTTATAGGAGCTTTGCTCCCAATACTTATGACTTTATCATATAGCCCTATAAAAGCTCTTTGGGTGGCTATATTTTTACTTGTGCTTCAACAAGTCGATGGTAATCTAATTGCTCCGAAAATCATGGGTGAGTTTGTAGGACTTCATCCAATTTGGATAATATGTGCTGTATTAGTTGGTGGTGCTTTATTCGGATTGATAGGAGTTTTCTTATCCGTTCCAGTAGCAGCTGTAATAAAAACATATTTAGATAAATATATTGAAAAAAATATAAATATACCAAAATCTGAATGATACAAAATAAAAACGTCTAAAGTTAAATTTAGACGTTTTTAATTATAAATATTTTATTAAATTTTCTAATTTTATATCAACTATTTTTACATTTTCATTAATAGACATCAGCCTTTTTTTATCAAAATTATTATCTTGTGATATTAACAAGACTTCAGGTACTTCATAAAAAGGTATTGTTGAGTTCAAAACTTTCGCATGTAAGTTTTTATATTTACTCATTTTAAATACCTCTGTTAATTTGATATCTATAAGTTTTTGTTTTAATTTTTTATCTTTATCTACATATTCAATATATATATCATATTTATCTTTATCTACTGTTACATTTCTATAAAATCTTTTTATTTCATAGCCTGAAGATTCCATCTTTAAAACTATCTCTGAGCCTAGTATAACTTTTAAAAGTTCCTTTCCTTTATATGTTTTTCCTCCATTTAAATAATAAATTCCTGAACTATCTTTATACTCCCCATAAACTACATTGCATGGATATTTTTTAAGAGTAAACTCTCTGCACATTTTTCTTAGAGTTTTTTTGTGAGGAGATTTCATTATTTTTCTTTTTTTAGAAAAAAACTTATTAAACTGTTGTTCTGTTGCACATCTAACTTGGCTCATTAAAACCAGTATCTCCTTTTCCATACTTCCCATTATGCTATTCTCCTTGATGTATATTGTGACAAGTCTTAATTTATTATATTAAACACATGCAATAAAATTTACACTTTAATAAAAAAAAGCATAGACATGTATCTATGCTTTTACTTTATATTGTTATTTCTTGTTTTTTTACTTCAACTTTTTTATAACTTTTTAATTCTCTGTATAATATAATTGCAGTTATAGCTGTTGCTAAAAAGTCTGCAACTGGTTGTGCATACCAAACTCCATCTAGACCAAAGAATTTTGGTAATATTATTATCATAGGTATTAATATGATAACCTGTCTAAGCAAGCTAAGAATCATTGCCATTTTAGCTTTTCCTATAGACTGTATATAATTAGATCCTGTTATAGATATTCCTATTATAGGCATCATTAACAAGTATATTCTAGCACCTTTTATTGATATCTCCATAAGCTTAGGGTCTTTATTAAACATACCTACCATAACTTCTGGTATAGTTTGAATTATTATCCAACCCGTTGTAAGTATTATAATTGCAGCTAAAGCTGATAACTTAAATGTTTTATTAGCTCTATCATACTGTTTAGCTCCAAAATTAAAACCTATTATAGGCTGAGCTCCTTGATTTAATCCAAATATAGGCATTAAGAATATCATAGCTATAGATGATATCGTAGCCATTGCACCTATAGCTAAATCTCCTCCATAAGTTTTTAATGCATTATTTGATATAACTTGAACTAAACTTGTAGCTATTTGCATTGCAAATGGTGCAGATCCTATAGCAAATATCTTTTTAACCAAAGAACTATCTAACTTCAAACTTGATTTATGAAACTTCAAATTAGATTTACCTCTAATGTAATAAGATAACCCCCATATAGCTGTTACTATTTGTGATATAACAGTTGCAATAGCAGCACCTTGTATACCTAAGTGTAATCCAAATATTAAAACAGCATCTAATACCACATTTGTTAAGCATCCAACTATCATTATAATTGCTGCCAATCTAGGGTTTCCATCACCTCTTATAGTATTATTTAGTGTGTATGCTAATATATTAAATACACTACCAACCAAGATTATATATATATAATCTTTTGCGTATTGAAGAGTATATTCACTTGCTCCAAATAGTTTAAGTATCGTATCTCCAAATATAATTCCTACTATACTAATTATAATTCCAATAATAATAGATAATTTTATAGCATTCCCTATAATTTTTTCTGCATCATCTTTTTTGCCTTGACCTAACTTTATAGATATATTAGTTGTAGCTCCTATACCTACAAGCATCGCAAATGCCAAAATTATAGTCATAATTGGTAAACATATTCCAACACCAGTTAGTGCTAATGATCCTACTGCAGGTATTTTACCAATAAATATTCTATCTACTACATTATATAATGCATTTACTAGCATTCCTATAATAGCTGGTACCGAATATGTTAATAAAAGTCTCGGTATTGAATGATTTCTCAATTCTTGTTCATTTTTCATAAATTGACCTCCTTATATTGTCATGCATATTTTTCGCAAAAGAGTTCTGACTATATCATGTTCTTCTTCTGTTAAGTTAGTTGTCATATAAATTTCCCATTTTGACAAAACTTCATATATACTTGTTTTTACACTTTTTCCTTTGTCAGTTAAATATAACTTATAAGCTCTTTTATCAATCTCATCTTTCTCTCGTGTTAAAAAGCCTTCTTCTTCTAGCTTTTTTATAGCTCTTGCAGTAGTTCCCTTATCTATATTAAGCGTTTCCGCAAGGTCTTCTTGACTTCTTCCATCGCCTTTATATAGCTCTACTAAAAACATAAATTGACCAGCCCCAACTCCCAATCCACTTAACTCTTTAGATATAAAAGCTCCCCCTTTTCTATGAATCTGAGAGATATATCTTCCAATATAATTACAATCCTTTTTCACATTAAATCCCCCCTATCGTAAAAGATAGTATTAAAATAGTTGCAATAACAACTAAATTAGTATACACCAAAATAGTTGTTATTGCAACTATTTTGGTAAAAATAAAAAACTACATAAACATGTAGTTTTTTATTTGTTATATTTACTTTTCAGGCTTATTTTCCTCAGCTTTCGCTTGATTTATACTAATATTATCAAATTCAATTAATTCTATCAAGCCTTTTTGATCTTTATCATAACCAATTTTTATAGTATCCCCTTCTTTTGTTAAAGGAGCTTCATTTGAAACCTTAGACGTCACACCAAATATAGAGTCATTCATTCCATCCACTGTAAGATAATATGTGGTATTTCCTTCTATTACATCTGAATTTATTCTTTGAACTATACCTGTAGTTATTTCTTTAGTATCATCATTTCCAAGCTCTACAGTATTTCCTTTTGATTTTAATTGTTCTCTATAGCTTCTAAAAGCATCATCTTTATTATCACCTATTCCAACCATATTGAAATCTTCTACAGAAACAAAAGCAACCATCTTAACTAATCCTGCCTTATCTTTTAAAGACATTACATATGTAGGTTTCCCTAGTATATTATAAACAACAGGGAATGTTGCCTCATAATTTTTTTCTTGTACCTTCCCAGTTGCAGATACCATAGCTGCAGTTTCAGTTGCGCCTGGTTGTTTATAAAGCCTAGCTTCTTTAGTCCTAGTGTCAACTAGCATAAATCCTATAGTTGAATCATCCCCTCCTGCAGAAGTTATACCTGTATACCAATATGACTTTCCATCTTCGCCATATACTAATGATGTTCCTTCCGTAGCTACTAATACACCTTTTTCTGATATAACAGCATTTAAAAATCCACTTACAAATTTACCCCAATCATTTATTTGCTTAACTATAAATTCTTCTGGTTGTATCCTATCTATCCACTTTGGAGCATTTTTTATATCATAATTTTTAACTTCACCAGTTTGAGTATCTACAGTTGCTATTCCTATGGCATTTTGTCCTCCATATCCAATAGCATTTTCATATAGTGAAACTACCCAATACGGTTTACCTTTATCATCTACTTCTAATGTAAAATCTGTCATACCTACATTAGTATATCCTTTTAAATACATATGTCTTCTTAAATCCTGATGTAAGTAAGCTTCAGGTTGATATACTATTTTTATAGGTTTTCCATCAACTTCTTGAACAAGTCTAACATCTTGTGGATTTGTAGCAGATACTCTTACATATCCATTTGTTCCTTTTATATTTGTAATCCATTTTATTGCATCTCTATGTACCAATGGTGCTACCCAACATAATTCTCCATCTACATTTTGGATATGAAACTTTCCAAGTTTCGATACACTACCTATAGCAGGCACCTCTCCTAACTTTTTATCCCCTAATTTCATAGCCATATCTTCGTCTACTAGCCTAATTTCATTTGCATTTACAGGGCTTACATCTTTTGCAAAATTACTTTCTTTAACATCTCCTAGTAAATTTCTATATGCTTTCGAATGTAATACTGGTGACGATGTTAAAAATGGCACTACTATAATATAAGCTATTAACACTGCAGCTATTGAGAAATTTCGTTTAGCCAACTTTGATGTTTGCTCTCCTTTGTCAAACATCATATCAAGCACTCCAGATATTACGAAAAATATAACTAGTGTTGAAAATAGCGAGGTAAAATCTAATCTAAGTACAGGTAATTTTATTATTGCATATATAGCTACCATTACCAACGCTATTCCATACGTTTTAAAAATTTTCTTCATTTATTACTCCTTCCTAATTTTAAAAATATTTGTAATATTTATTAATATTAATTATAACCATTTTTTGTAAAAAAATAAATACTCCTTAAAATTATAAGGAGTATTTATCTTTATACACTACTTAAACTATATTCAAATATTTTTTCTTTTGCTCTATATTCACTTAATAATCCTTCATACTCAAGTGTCAAATCCTTATGATTAAAGAAGTCATTTGGCTTAATTGCACATGATGGCTTCTCAAATAAGTTTATCCCACTATCTTCTAACATATCTGCTACAAAGTGAGAGCACACATATTTATTCTCAGCTTCTCTAGGCTTATTTCTAGATAAATATAAAAGTGCTAAAACATCATAATCATATTTATCTCTGTTTGCACTTATATTTAATATATTTTTATATAAATTGTTGTATTGTTCATTAGTTACATATAATGAGTATACTCTGCATCTAGTATTCGTTTTTATAGCATATAAGCCTTCATTTATGTTTTCCTCTACAAATCCAGCAAATAAAGGCGTCTTTGGATTTAATCTTCCAAATGAATACATAGGTCTTAAATACTCATTAAGAGCTATAGATACGTGTGCATAAGGAGTTTTAGATATACTTTTTATCAAGTAAGAAAGAGCAGTTCCTGTATATGTTGTTACTATATATACCTTCTGCATTTTTTAACCCCCCAATGTCTTGGTTTATAATAATGTTTATGATAACTACTCTATTTTATCACCATTTTAATCAAACTTCAAATGTTGTTTTTGTAACTTTTTAAATTTCAATTTATTTATATTGAAAATATTAAAGTTTAAAATAATTTTTATAAATTGAATTCAAAGTTAATTTTTAATGTAAAATGTAAAATTCAATTTTATTCCTTTCCTTATTTTATAAATAAACTTATCTTTTTTAAGACTTTGTCTAAACCTGTCTCATTTTTAATTAACTTTAATATAATATAGTATACCGATTTTACACATGCTAATTTTATTATTTTTTAAATTTTTTCAAAACAAAACTTTATTTTTTAAATTT
>NZ_LBBT01000171.1 GCF_001006285.1 Paraclostridium benzoelyticum | reverse complement strand
TAACATATTATAAAAAATTATTTAAAGAATATTATAGTTTAAAGGCAAAATATACTTTATAATTAAATTAAATATTTTGGAGGTGAAAAGATTGAATTGTAAAATAAAAAAATTATTTTCAATGATTATTATGTTAGCATGTATTATCCCTACTAATATATTTGCTGATAGTAAACATAAAACTATTGTTATAAATTTGAATAGAAGTAATTTCTCTGACTTTTTAGAAATATCTACTATAAAAAAAGAATTAGAAAATCGTGGGTATATTGGATTGATGAATATAAGAGGAGATCAAGGTACAGATGACAATAGAGCTTATGCAAGTATTGGAGCTGGAGGAAGAGTAAATACATATAATACCGATTTTTCAGGATTTAAAAATATGGATAAAGACAACAGTGTAATTTATGAAAGTGCTACAGGAAAAAAGGCAAAAGGTATAAATGATGTTAATATTAATTTATCTATAAATGACAATTTAGAGAAAGGTAAATATGGATCTACATTAGGGGAATTAGGGCAAGCCCTAAGTGATAATAAATTAAGAGTATCTGTGCTAGGAAATGCTGATATAGGAACAAAACCAGAGGAATTAAATAGAAATATTGCTGCAATGGCAATGGATAACTATGGTAGAGTAGCTAGCGGTAATGTAGACAATATAGATATAAAAGATGATAAGATGCCTTTTGGTATAAGTACAGATTATGAAAAGCTAAAAAGGGAAACAAAAAAGTATTACAATGAAAGTGATACATTGTTTGTAGAATTAGGGGATACATATAGATTAGATTTATATAAAAAGTATTTGAATGAAAAAACTTATCAAGATATGGAAGAACAAATACATAAAAATATAGATTCATATCTAAAAGAAGTTTTTAAACTTATTGGAGAAAATGATAAAGTATATATAATAAGTGCATTTCCAAAAGATATAGACTATAAAAATCAAAGAAGGTTATCGCCTGTTATTAAATTCGACGGAAATAGTAAAGGATTATTAACATCAGCAACAACTAGAAGAGACGGAATAATAGGAAATTCAGATATTGGAGCAAGTATACTTTCAGACTACAATTTGACATCAGAAAAAATGGTAGGCAGAAAATTAGAAAATATAAAAAATGATAAAAATGTAGATTTTATAAGGAGTGAATACTCAAAAATTGTAAATATGGCTAGTGTGAGAAGTGGGATAATTCAGTTTTTTGTAAACTTTGTATCTATAATACTGATTTTAACTATTATGTTATTAACTTTTAGAAAGAAAATAAAAAATAAACTTTCAATGAAAATAGATAAAGTATTTTATGTATTTAAAGAGTTGAACAAGTTTGGAATAATAATGCCAGCAGCATTTTTACTGGGACCTATTTTAAATTTAAATTCTAAGATAGGTATATATACATCCATAGGTTTAATGGGGATAATTATTTATGGCATAGGAAAGTTAGTATTTAAAACAGATTTTAAGCAAATAGGATTTTATGCAACATTAACTATTTTAGTTATTTTAATTGATGCTGTGTTGGGGACATATTTAATGCAAAATAGTGTAATGTCATACAATCCAATAGTAGGTGCAAGGTACTATGGCATAGGAAATGAATACGAAGGGATTGTAATAGGATCTTCAATAGTAGCTATGACTGTTTTAATAATGGATAAAAAATTAAAAAAAATATTTGTTCCGATCATATCTGTTGTAATTGTGTTTATAAGCTCAACTCCAACAATGGGAGCGAATGTAGGATCTGCTATATCTGCAACACTAGCATTAATATTATTTACACTGCTTGTATTTAATATAAAATTAGATATTAGAAAAATTATATTTGTGTTTATTGCAGTTGGACTTGTAGTTTTCGGATTTGCGGCTATAGATATGATTAGTGGATCAGAATCGCATTTAGCACTGTTTATTAACCAAATATTAGTTGACGGACCAGCAGCTATAATAGAGACTTTTGGAAGAAAAATTTCTATGAATATGAAACTTATGCAAACTAGTTCATGGGTATATATAATATATATAGGAATTGCAGGATTAATAATAAGTAAAATTTCTTGCAAAAAAGAATTTAAAGATATTATGAGCAAAGATAGCTACATAAAAAAAGCTTTAATATCAATTGGAGCAGGAGCTGTAATAACATTTCTTGTAAATGACTCAGGTGTAGTTTCAGCAGCAACAACAATGTTATATATAATTATACCTCTTTTAATACTTTTAGTTAATAAAGTGATTTTAAAAGAAAAATAAAAAAATAGCGTATTTTATACGCTATTTTTTTTTATTAAGTAACAACATAGGCTAATAAATCATAAATTATAATAAATGAAAAGCACTAGGTAGAAAATGGGGGAGTTTTTATGAAAAAGCAGAGAATAGGAACAGTTGTATACTCAAATGAAAATAGTGCTAAAGTGAAACTTGAACCTAGCAAAAAACACTTAAATATTATAAATTATCAAGGAAATAAAGATAATATAATAACTGCAAATAATTATATAGGTGCTAAGTCAGGTCAATGTGTTTGCATAGAGTTTAATAACATAATATCTTTTAAATTAATTTATATATTGTATATTCAGCCTATATTATTTGCTTTATTAGGATTATTAATTGGATTTTATATGTCTATAGCAATAAATCAACCTAGTTTATTGTATGAAATAACATTTTCTTGTATTGTATGCACTATAGCTATAATATATAAAGATTATTACAAAGAAAAAAACAAAGCTGAAATAAATATAAAACCTGATATAATAAAAATTTTATAAATGATAGTAAAAAGAGATATTCCATAGTTAGTTTGGTAAAGCTATATGGAGGTCTCTTTTTTAAATTTATTAGCATTTATTAACATGACGTAGTATAATTTAATATAGAATAAGTAAGGAGATGATTTAATGAATTTAAATAGAAATGATGAGTGTTGGTGCAAAAGTGGCAAAAAATATAAAAAATGTCACATGGAATTTGATATTAAACTAGAAGATTTAAAAAGAGCAGGAAATGAAGTTCCAACACATGATATTATAAAAAATAAAGATCAAATAGAAAAAATAAAAGAAAGCGCAAGAATAAATAACGAAGTATTAGATTTAGTAGGAGAAAAAATTAAAGCAGGTATGACTACTGAAGATATAAATAAAATAGTACATGAATATACAGTATCTCAAGGTGCTATTCCAGCTCCTCTAGGATATGGAGGTTTTCCAAAAAGTGTTTGTACATCTATAAATTCTGAAATTTGCCATGGGATACCTAGTGAAGATGTTGTATTAAAAGATGGAGATATAATAAATGTAGATGTATCAACTATATACAATGGATATTTTTCAGATGCATCAAGAATGTTTATGATTGGAAATGTGAGTGAAAAAGCTAAGAAATTAGTTGAAGTTACAAAAGAATGTTTAGAAAAAGGAATTGAGGCTGTAAAGCCATGGGGGAATATTGGAGATATAGGGTTTGCTATCCAACAGCATGCTGAAAAAAATGGATACTCAGTTGTTAGGGACTTTGGTGGTCATGGTATTGGATTAAGTTTCCACGAAGATCCATTTGTGTTCCACTATGGATCAAAAGGAGAAGGAATGGTATTAGCTCCTGGAATGATATTTACTATAGAACCTATGATAAATGAAGGTGGATATGATTTATACATAGATGCTGATAATGAGTGGACTGCATATACTGATGATGGGTCTTTATCAGCTCAATGGGAACATATGATTTTAGTAACAGAGGATGGAGTAGAGATATTAGCTAAGTAAAGTAAAAACTAAGTAATAATTAAATAATAAAATTAATAAATTATGCATATTTATAGTATTATAAAGTTACTTTCAAAGAGGTGATTTATGACAAGAAATCAAAGTAAAGTAACAACAAATAATACTAGTGATAATATTAAACAAAAGTCTGATTGTACTAATAAGAAAAAAGGTTTAGGGTTATCTAGATATACATATGCAGATTATGTTATTTTATCATCTACTTTAGCTTATGCTATAGGTGAAGAATTAAATGATGAGGATTTAACTCTCTTTATAGTATTTTTAGGTCAAATATCAGCTGATTTATCTTTAATACGAACTAAGAGAGGTCTATTACCTGTAAATCTAGCTGGAACTCAAGAAGATGAAGATGTAGTATTAGCAGAAGAAACAGAGCAAACTATAGAAGCTGTAACATCTGCTGAATTGAGTAGAAGTAAAAAAAGAAAAGTTAAAAAAAGAAAAATAAAAAAGAAAAAGACTTTATAATTGTATTATGTTAAGTCTTTTTCTTTTTTATTTTAATATCTTAGTTTTTGAACAGTGATATATGATAACATGTAGTTGTTCAAAGAGGAGAATTTTTTATGAATTTAATAACAATTTCAAAAAAATCAGTGAATTATATTCAATAAATATATATAATTAAATAAAGGGAACTTAAAAAATTTAACAGGAGTGATATTTTGCGGTCAGAGTTAAAAAAAGTAGCAACTATTATTATAGGAGCTACAATATTGGCATTTGGAAGTTACAACTTTAATTACCAAAATAGTGTTACAGAAGGTGGGGTTTTAGGATTATTATTACTAATCAAAAATGTTTTTGATATATCTCCATCTTTAACTAGTTTAGTTATTGATTTATCTTTATTTGCATTAGGAACAAAATTTTTTGGTAAAAAATTTTTACTGTACTCAATACTTTCAACATTTACATTTTCAACTATGTATAATATATTTGAGAGTATTGGATTTTTAGTCCCAAACCTTGAACATAATATGCTTTTAGCAAGTATACTAGCGGGAATAGGAGTGGGAATAGGAGTAGGTCTTGTTGTAAGAGGTGGTGGAGCATCGGGTGGCGATGATGTAATAGCACTTATAGGCAATAAATTTACACCACTGAAAGTTAATCATATATATTTGATAAGTGATGGTATAGTTTTATTTTTGTCATTAGTTTATTTAGATTTTAGACAAATAGTGTTTTCATTAATAGCAGTTACTATAAGTGGCAAAATAATAAGTATTATATACAATGATGAAGATAGCGACAAAGAAGATGAACAAGAAGAAACTATATTAGTTTAGTAAAATAAGCACTTATTAATAAGTGCTTATTTTTTGCTATTTAGGGTATACTTAAGTTTGGGCATAATATTAAATGCAAGATATGACAATTCAAAAGAACGGGGGAAAAACATTGAAGAAATTTAAATTAATAACTATAAGTTTAATAATTATGGTAGGAATAATATTTATTGTGGGGTGTAGTTCAAAATCAAAAATTGAAAGTGCAATTGATGATTATAATAAATCTTGGCAAAGCCAAGATTTTGAAAAAATGTATACTATGCTTTCAGAAAAATCTCAAAAAAATATAAGTAAAGAGGATTTTGTACAAACATATACAGATATATATACTCGTATAAAAGCTAAAAATATTAAAATTTCTAAATCAGATCAAGAATTAGAAGAAGGTAAAGATGCTTATTTAAATGTTAGTATGGATACAGTTGGTGGAAAGCTAGACTCATCTAAAATTAAAATAGATATGATTAAGGAAGGTAAAGGGTATAAAGTTAATTGGGACTATGGATTAATATTACCTGATTTAAAAAAAGAAGACAAAGTAGGAATAGATACTGACTCTTACAAGGGAAAAAGAGGTAGTATCTATGATAGAAATGGCAATTTAATTGCAGGTGAGGGACAACTAAAACAAGTACAATTAGATTTAAAGAAATTTAAAGATGGAAGTGAAAGTAATAAAATTAGTGATATGGCCAATATATTGGATATAAGTCCTAGCTATATTGAAAAAAAAATAAATTCAAATACAAATCCAGACCATGCTGTGGATATAGTGAGTTTGTTAGAGTCAGATAATGAGAAAATAGAAAGGTTACTTCAAATACCTGGAGTTCAAATAATAACAACTAAAAATGCTAGAGTGTACAATGGAGGAGAAGCTATAGGTAGTTTGATTGGGTACACTGGAAATATTAATCAAGAGCAATTAAAAAACAATAAGAATAAAGGCTATAACGAAAATAGTAAAATAGGTATAGGTGGAATAGAAGAAGTATATGAAGATAAGTTAAGAGCAGAAGATGGAGGCTGTGTATACATATTAACTCCGGATGGGAAAAAGGAAGTTTTAGTTGAGAAGAAGGCAAAAAATGGAGAAGATATAAAACTGTCAATAGATCTTGATTTACAAAAAAAAGTATATGAAGAAATGAAAGATGAAAAAGGAGCAAGTGTAGCTACAAACCCAAAAACTGGTGAGGTTTTGGCAATGGTAAGTTCACCTTCATTTGATCCAAATAGCTATATGACATACATAACAAAGAGTGAAAAGGCAAAATGGGAAGCTGATAATAACGCTCAATTACAGAGAAGATTTAAAACTGCATACTCACCTGGGTCAACAATGAAGTTAGTAACTGCTACTATAGGTCTTGAAGATAAAAAAATAGATCCATATGAAGCTGTGGATATAAAAGGTAAGACTTGGGACGAATATGATGTTACTAGAGTTACAGATCCAGGAAAGCCAGTAAATTTAAAAGATGCAACAATATATTCTGACAATATATATTTTGCAAAAGCAGCACTTAATATAGGTGGAAAAGATTTTGTCAACGGAGCTAAAAAGTTTGGAATTGGAGAAGATATTAAATTTGGATATCCTATAGAGAAATCACAAATATCTAATAGTGGAAATTTGGATAACAAATCATTATTGGCAGCAACAGGATATGGACAAGGAGAAGTTTTAACCACTCCTTTAAATATGACTATGATATATTCAAGCTTAGGAAATGATGGTAAGATAATGATGCCAAAGCTAGATATAACAAAATCATCAGAGCCTAAGGTATACAAACAAGCTATACAAGCAGAATATATAGATATACTTAAAGACTGCTTTTCAGATGTAATAAATGATCCTAAAGGAACTGGAAATTCAGCTAAAATTGAGGGAATAAATATAGCTGGTAAAACAGGTACAGCTGAATTAAAAAAAGATAAAGATGATACAAACGCAAATGAAAATGGATGGTTTGCATGTGTAGATACAGATGAAGGAAAACTTTCTATATCTATGATTATAGAAAATGTTAAAGGAAGAGGTGGTAGTGAAATACCTACTGTAAAAGTAAAAAATATTATGGAA
>NZ_LBBT01000170.1 GCF_001006285.1 Paraclostridium benzoelyticum | reverse complement strand
TATATATTTATATAATATGAGATTAAAAAAATTATGTTATTATGCACACCTCAAACTTTTTCATCATAATATTAAACATAACGACATTAAAATTCATGAAATAAGGGTGAAACTATGTTTAATAATAAGACAATTTTAGTAACTGGTGGTACTGGTTCATTTGGAAATGCTTTAATAAAAAAAATTATTAATTCAAATATAAAAGAAATAAGAGTCTTTAGTAGAGATGAAAAAAAACAAGATGATATGAGAAGATTATACAACAACGAAAAAATAAAATTTTATATTGGCGATGTAAGAGATTACGATAGTATTAATTATGCACTAAAAGGAGTTGATTATGTATTTCACGCAGCTGCTCTTAAGCAAGTTCCATCTTGCGAATTCTACCCTCTTCAAGCAGTTAAAACAAACATATTGGGAACAGAAAATGTTTTAAATGCATGTATAAGCAATGGAGTTAAAAAAGTTGTTTGTTTAAGCACTGATAAGGCTGCTTATCCTATAAATGCGATGGGCATATCAAAAGCAATGATGGAAAAAATAGCTATATCTAAATCTAGACTATTAGACCCTCATGATACATTAATTTGTATTACTAGATATGGAAATGTTATGGCATCTAGAGGTTCCGTAATACCTCTTTTCATAGAACAAATAGAAAATAAAAAAGATTTAACTATAACCGATCCAAATATGACAAGATTTATGATGAGCTTAGATGATGCAGTTGAACTTGTTTTATACGCATTTGAGCATGGTAACCAAGGTGATTTATTTATACAAAAATCACCAGCTTCAACTATAGAGTGTCTATCAAAAGCTTTAATTGAAATATTTAATGCATCCGATATAAAAATTAGAACTATAGGAACAAGACACGGTGAAAAACTATATGAAACACTAGCTACAAGGGAAGAACTTTCAAAGTCTGAGGATTGCGGTTCTTACTATAGAATATTAGCTGATAATAGAGACTTAAATTATGATAAGTATTTTATATCCGGAAAAGATCATGTCTCTTATTTAGAGGATTATAATTCTCATAACACTTATAGATTGAGCTTAGAAGAAACAAAAGATTTGTTATTAAATCTTGATTTTATAAAAAATAAACTAAATTCATTTTCTAAATAAAGCAATTGAGTGAGGTTAAATTATGATAAAAATAATGACTATAATTGGAACTAGACCCGAAATAATAAAATTAAGTAGAGTTATAAATGAACTCGATAAATATACGAATCACATAATAGTTCATTCTGGGCAAAATTATGACTATGAACTTAATGAAGTATTTTTTAAAGATTTAGAAATAAGAAAACCAAATTATTTCTTAAATTCAGCAAAAGGTAATGCTATAGAAACAATTGCTGATATTTTAGTAAAAGTTAATGAATTATTAGATATAGAAAGACCCGATGCAATTTTAATATATGGAGATACAAATACATGCCTATCTGTAATTGCTGCTAAAAAGAAAAAGATACCCATATTTCATATGGAAGCAGGAAATAGATGTTTTGACTTAAGAGTCCCCGAAGAAATAAATAGAAAGATTGTAGACCATTTAAGTGATATTAATTTTACACTAACAGAACATGCAAGAAAATATCTAGAGGCCGAGGGAATACGACCAGAAACTATAATCAAATCTGGCTCTAGTATGAAAGAGGTATTTAAATATAATATGGATAAAATTAATCGGTCTTCCATATTAAAATCCCTATCCTTAAATCCAAAAGATTACTTCGTCGTTAGTGCCCATAGGGAAGAAAACTTAGATTTAGACAATAATTTTGCACAGCTTCTTACTTCATTAAATAAAATAGCAAACCATTATGATAAAAAAATAATCTTTTCTACACATCCTAGAACTCAAAAAAAAATAGATCTTATAGAAAATCTAGAACTCGATCAAAGAATAATTTTGTTAAAACCATTAGGTTTCTTTGACTATATAAATTTACAATTAAATGCATATTGTACTTTATCTGATAGCGGTACCATAACTGAAGAGTCCTCTATACTAGGATTTCCTGCAATAACTATAAGAAACTCCCACGAAAGACCTGAAGGTATGGATGAAGGCACCTTAATAATGAGTGGCTTAGATTACGATACAATACAAAACTCAATAGATATTGTAGTTGGTCAGTCTAGTGATAACTGTATGAATATAGTAAAAGATTATGATACTGAAAATGTTTCAAAAAAAATTGTACGATGTATCGTAAGTTACATCGATTATATAAATAGAAATGTTTGGAATAAACACTAAGGAGGGTTTATATGCAAAAAGTATTAATATTTGGTGCCACGGGAATGGCAGGACATATGGTTTCAATGTATCTATCTAAAATTAAAGAAAAATACACTGTATATAATGTTTGTCATAATTCCAAACTAAATGAAAATAGCATACTATGTGATATAAACGACATTAATAAAATAAATAGTATAATTGATTATGTAAATCCAGACGTAATTATTAACTGCATAGGTGTATTAAATAAATCCGCTGAACTAGATATTAAAAACACTATATATGTAAATACATTTTTCCCAAAACTACTAGATAGAATAGGAGAAATGAAAAATATAAAAATATTACATTTAAGTACAGATTGTGTATTTAATGGCTCTAAGGGAAACTATTCAGAAGAATCTTTTAAAGATGAAGACGGTATTTATGGATTAAGCAAAAACTTTGGAGAAATATATGGTAAGAATTCACTTACAATTAGAACTTCTATTATAGGTCCTGAATTAAAAAACGGAAGTGGGTTATTTAACTGGTTTATGCATCAAGAAGGAATTATAAAAGGTTTTACTAATGTGTATTGGAATGGAATTACAACATTAGAACTTGCAAAGGTTATAGATAAAGCATTAGATTTAAATATACAAGGTATTTACAACATAGCTAACGAGACTAAGATCTCTAAATACAATTTACTAAATTTAATGAAAAGTGAATTCAAAAAAGATAATATTGAAATAGAAAAATTTGAAGAAATTCATTGTGATAAAAGCTTAATTTCAGTAAAAAAAGATTTTAACTACAAAGTAAATCCATATGAAGTTATGTTAAAAGATATGCATATTTGGATGGAAGAAAATAAAAGTTTATACAAGTTATATTTTTAAATTATTTATACCCAATGAGTTTTGTATTATATTAAACTCATCGGGTATAAATTGTAATAACTTTAAAAACTCTGTAATTATATACACGCTTTTTTATGTAGTCCTAGATAAACTATAGAAACTATAATTGAAACAAAAAGTAGTCCAAAGAATAAAAAAGATTTGTTTATTTCATATATATACGCTGATATTATAGGTCCAAATGCATATCCACATGACTCTGCTGCTCCTACAAATCCAAATACAATCCCTTTAATTCTTGGCTTATCTCCGAATTCGGATAATGAGCTTTGTAATGATGCATTTAAAAAAGTTGCACCTAAAAAATACACTATAATAATTACAGTAAAAATAGGTATACTTCTTGTTAGCGCCAGTCCTAATAAGCTTATATTCATAACAGCAAATGATAAGAACAATTGCCTTTTATTTCCTATCTTATCACTTACCCAACCCGCAATAGGCGCACCTACTCCAAATACAATTAGATATATAGATATTATTGCAGATGTATATGATGTTGTTGCTCCTAACACATCTCTTCCATAAAAGTGAAAAAGTGCAACAACACAACCATATATAAAATCTCCTAAAAATGCAATAGTACCTAAAACTAATATCTTATATCCCAGTTTAAATTTCCTTATTTCTGAAAATATATTATTTGATTTGCATGATCTACTTGCTCTTGTTTTACAATGATTACTATTCCTTTTTATTTTTAATTTTACATATATTAATGATAGTAATATTATTATAGATGATGTATAAAATGATAAATTATAGTCTCCTGCCTTTGAAACTATAAATCCTCCTATAGCTGCTCCAATTCCTCCACCAAAGGTAAACACTGCTGAAGCTAGCCCTGTACTTTCTCCTCTTTTTTTGAGATCTAGAGATCTTGATAATATTGAAAATGTAGCTGGTGCAGCCATACCTAATATAGCCCCCTGAATTATATATATCCATCCAGATATCAATTGAGATTTATTTAACGTATATGAAAAAGGTATAAATACCATTAGTAAAATAGCTAGCATTAAAACTAATTTATCACCTATAAAATCAGATATAACTCCAAAAGGTATTTGAACTATTGCTTTGCTAACTCCGTATAAAGAAAGTATTGTTCCTATCATTACAGTGGTTACTCCTATTGAGTTTAGATACAATGGTATTATAGGAATCATAACACTATAACCTATCCCAAAAATTAACCTATAAGTACAAAATGTCCTTAGTTCTTTTTTTGTAAATAGAACACTACTCTTTAGCATTTAAATCATTCTCCTAGAATTTAATTTTCTTTACACTTTATTATATTCCTGCATATAAAATCTATTCACATAGTGCTTTCTTTAGAGAATTTATTTAATAACTATACATATTTCTTCAGTAACTTTACAATATATAACTTCATATAATAATATTAATTATTTATTTTTTTAAAATTTTATTAATAAAGGTATGGTGTAAAATGTTTAATGATATTTCAATTATAATTCCATATAAAGAAAGTACCCCCGAAAGATCTAAAATTTTTGAATTTGTTATTAATAGATATAAATCTTTAATGCCTGATGCTGAAATATGTATTGGTTGTAATGAAGGTGTATTTAATCAGGCTAAATCGTTAAATGATGCAATAAAAAAATCTACTAGAAAGTATCTACTTTTCATGGACAGCGATGTAATAATAAATCCCGATACTGTTACTAAATGTATTGAAATGATAGAAATTTATGATGTAGTTTTTACACATGATTTATTAATAAGACTTACGCCTGAATTTTCTAAACATATAATGGATAATAATATCTTAATTCTCAATCAACGCTTAGAAAATTTCGCAGGTCAATATTTCCATTATCCTTTAAACTCTATTTGTATGATAAAAAAAGAGTTATTAAATAAAACAGGTTGCTTTGATGATAGATTTGAAGGTTGGGGCCATACTGACACAGCTTTTAGAGAAGTTTTATTAGCTGCTACTCCTAATGTAACCACTTTAAAATTCCATACTATATACCATCTTCATCATAATTACGATTCTAATTTTAAAAATGATACACATTTAAATAATAATTTTAAAATTTTCGAAGAAAATTACACACCTTCTAAAATTTCTGATACTATGAAATATTTAGCAGAGAGATACAAAAATTCATAAAAACTTATTATAAAAGCTCTAAAAGTTAGTAATATAAAAATATATCTACCTTTTAGAGCTTTTTTATTCTAAATTTAATCAATGATAATTATATATTTAAAGTATCTTTATTTCTTAGATTGAAATTGCAATGAATATAACTAATTAGATATAATTTTACCATCACTAATCGTGATAATATTATCGGCACTCTGAGCAATTTCATCATCATGAGTTATCATAACTAATGTTTGTTTATATTCATTAACACAAAACTTTAATATATCCATTACTTCTTTAGTTGTTTTACTATCTAAATTTCCAGTTGGCTCATCTGCAAATATAATTGAAGGTTTGTTTGCAAGAGCTCTAGCAATTGCCACCCTCTGTTGTTGCCCTCCTGATAATTCATTGGGGAATTTCTTTACTTGAGATTTAAGGCCTAATTTTAGTATTAAATCTTCTACATGCTCCTTATCTACTTTTTTACCACTAAGTGAAACAGGTAATATTATATTATCATAAATGTTTATAACTGGTATTAAATTGTAGCTTTGGAATATAAAACCAAATTCTTCACTTCTTATTTTTGATAACTTATCATCATTTAAAGTATATAAATCTAAATCATCCATAAATACTTTTCCTGAAGTAGGTTTATCAAGTCCTGCCATACAATGAAGTAGTGTGCTCTTTCCTGACCCACTTTGCCCAATGATAGCTGTAAATTTATGAGGTTGTATATCTAAGTCAACACCGTCAATAGCTCTTACTTCACTATCCCCCTTACCATATACTTTTCTTAAATCTATAGTTTTTAAAGTTTTCATAAATTCCTCCCAAAATAATAATATTTGTTACTTCTTAGTGTATAAAAATTACTTATATCCAAATTTAATCATTATCTTTTATCCCTTCAGTAATACTAATCTTGTTAAACTCTCTATTACTTGTAATTACTGCGAGTATGCATACAGCAATAGATATAACGAGAAATGTAATTGATTCCTTAACTGGGAATGTAAAATTCATGAAATGCTCTATACCAAAATTTTCATACGCATTATTATTCCAATTTACAAATTTAATTAAGTTTATTGTACTTGGAATTAAAGTAATAATAAAACTTAATATTGCATAAGCTAGAGCTTCATACACAATCATTTTTTTCATATTTTTCATACTTAATCCCATTGCTCTAAGTGTTGAAATCTCCTTCTTTCTAATAAGTAAATTTGTTCTTATTGTGCAGTATATATTAATTCCCGCTATTATAAGAACCAATGCTATGATTGATAGCTGTGACTTATGGTACTTCTCAATGCTATTTTTTTGCATCTCATAAAAACTTAGCTTATTTTTAAATTTAGATAAAGGTATGTTATTAGAAATTTTTTCTATTTCTTTATTTACAGCTTTATCATATGGGTTTTGTAAATTTATACCTAACTTAGTGTATTTTTTTTCACCAGTAATCGCTTTAGAATCCTTATTAGATGCGAATATCTTAAACGTAGGAGAAAAATTACCGTCACCTAATGCTATCCAATCAGGTTTTAAGATTGCACATACCCTTACTTTTCTTTCTTTATATACAGTTTTATCATTTTCTGTAATTGGAATTTTTATTGTGATAATATCTCCTACCTTCATATTCGTAAAAACTTTTTTAATTGTACTATCCTTAACTATATCATAAAAGTAATTATATACTGCTACATTTGGACAACCATCTGTTACGTTTCCAATGTCATCTATATTTCCCTCTTCTACAAAATTTTTTAATTTGTTATTTATATAATCATTTTCATATAATGTTAACGTGGTGTCATATTCCATTTTATTTTTTTTCTTTACTCCATTGTACTCTATAAATTCTTTGTTTATATCATCCTTCTTAAATTCAAATAATCCATCTACTATCTGTATAGCATCTATACTTTTTACGTCATTTATATTTTTTATTTCATTTACATCGCTATCTGTGTATTTTAAATTATCTATATCTGAAGTACCTCCAAAGAATTGCATTTCTATATCATATAGATTTTGCATATTCTCAATTTTATCAGTTACCTCACCTTGCATACTTGAAAATGTAGTTATAAATACATATCCCCCTAGTGCAATTGATACCATTGATATAAATGCTCTAGTTTTATTCCTTCCAATATTTTTCAGTCCCATAAATCCATAAACTCCAAATATTTTGTTTAAAAACTTATTTAATTTATAGCTTCTATTAGAACCTTTGATCTTATCTGTTTTCTTTATGGATCCAATAGGTGATATATTACTAACCTTTATGATAGGTACAATACAAGAAACAATAACGGAAAGTACACCTGGTATTATAGCCTTCATAATACTTTCATTACTTATATATAATTTAGGCTTAATTACTGCTTCTTTATACAGTGAAGGATCTGATATATTTATTCCTACATATGAATACCCAACACCTATAATTAATCCAATCAATATCCCTACAACCATTATAATTAATGCTTGGTATACTATAATTAGACTAATATTTTTTTTACTTGAACCTACTAATCTAAGTAACCCCATTTCTTTTATCGTTTCATTTAGTGTTATATTAAAAATGTTAAATACAAAAATTACAGATGTCATTATGATTAAAGCCTGACTTTTATAAGCATTTGTATCGTCGCTGTCGATTTCTACGTCCATTAATTTTTGTACAAGGGGCACATTTGGTAGATAACTATTTTTTCCTAAGTTATGTTTCATCATAAGATTTTCAGCTTGTCCCCTGACATCTTTCCAACCACTCTTTAAACTTAAAAGACTATTATAAGTAATTGTATCTTCTGGTATAATATTATCCTTTTCATTATTTCCATAAGTAAATGCTTCAATTTCATATATAGTATCATAAAATCCCTTTGGCTTTTCTGTAATTCCTACAAGTTTAAAGATTTTATCTGTAGTGTAAAATTTGCTATTTCCTTCTGAATCTTTATACTTCTTTTTTATTTTAAAATCTAAGTTAGAATTTAATCCAGTAGATATATTCATTGCTTCTATAGCCTTTTTATCCATTACTATTTCATTGTTATTCTCAGGAAGTCTGCCTTTTATCAGTTTACTTGACATCCTATTCATGTAATCTTCATTTGCCGATTTTAAATAAAATGAATTTCCTTTTCGATCTGCAATATTACCTAAATTTTGTATTGTAGTAATTTTTGATGTATTTTCATCATTTTTTAACTTTTCAGTACTATTAAAATTTAAACCTCTAAATTCAACATGATATCCACCATAAAGTTTATTTATTGCTTTTACACTATTTTTACCATTGGATTCTTTTATAACATTTGTCCCAAATATTAAGACCACACCTAATACAACCCCTAATATTAAAAGTGAAGTTCTAAGTTTATTTTTTTTCAAATATGATAGTGACATTTTAAAGTATATTCCCATAAAATTACTCCCCCTTTTTATAATTTACTTAGTATCAAAAGATTTTACCAAATAAAAAATAAGGATGTTATCTTTTGCTATTAAAAGATAACATCCTTATTTTTTATTATCAATATATATGCCCCAACTAGTAAGTTAATTGGCCCAACTGTCAGTATTTTGATTGAGTGGTATGTATATATTTATCATAAATTTATTTTTTTCATCTTCAAATAATATTTCTCCATTGTATTTCTCTAAAGATGACTTAACACTTTGAATTCCAATTCCATGCATAAATTTATCTATTTTATCAGTTAATAATATATCTTTATAAATTTTAACACTATTAACTTTACTATTTTCACATTTAATTATAAAAAATGATTTTATTATAGTTCCTTTAATTCTAATATATTTATCAAGATCTTCATAAGTTATTTTATCACATGCTTCTATTGCATTATCTAAAATGTTATCAAATATACTAGATACATCTATCGGTTTTATAAAGTTAACTTTTGAAAAGTTAATATCACATGTAAAGTTAATTCCTTTATTTGTACATACTTTACTTTTTTCATTTATTATAATATCAAGTATCATATTACCTGTATTATAAATACATTTAAAATCTTTAATTTCATCTTTTAAATTATTAATATACTCATCAACTTCTGAGCTATTATTTTTAAGATTATCTATACAACAAATATGATTATTTATATCGTGATAAAGCTTTTTAACCTTTACATGGGACTCTTGAATGCTCAAATAATATTTATATTGCATATCTAATTTATTTTGCATTAGCTCATTCTGAGCTTTTAATTTATTTTCTTTTATAGTTCTTCTAAATATTATTATTATAATTATGCTACTAGCTATTACTAATTTTGGAATCACCAATTGATCAAAATAAGGCCATTCATCTTGCAGTACCGGTACTGACATCTTCCATTCAAACAACAGCTTACTTAGAGCATAATAATTTCCTATAGGATAAACTCCCATTGTGTATCTTCCAACTATATTAATAATATTAGCCATTAATGCAATAAGTAAATATATATAATTTCTTTTTTCACTATTAAATAAATTTAACTTCTTGTTAATAAACATAAGTATCGCAAAGGTAAATATTATGAATATATACGAACATATTTGAACTTTGATCCCATCACCATAAGATACTAAAAGTGCTTGTTCAGATGATATAGAACTTCCAGTAAATCCAATGAATAATATTCTATATACAACTTCTTCGTATAAATCGTAATATACATTAAATAAATAAAATAAAACTACATATTTAACATATCTTACATTATAAAAGTAATTAAAATATATCCCCCAAATAATAAATACTATAGCATCAATTAAATAATTTATACTAATAGTGTATTTTTTAAATCCATTTATTATAGATATGATATAAATTAATGATACTAAAATATAAAATACAATTTTTTGATTTTTATTTCCTTCTTTTTTATAAGTTATTAATGCTTTAAATATAACAAATTGTATAAGTATTGATAACCCTAATATTATGTAAGATGTAAATTTTAACATATGGAATCACCAAGAAATTTTAAGAATTTAGTCTTTATATCTTTATATCTATACCTACTAACAGCCACTTCTTCTCCACTTTCCAATATTGCAATATTTGACTTTATATTTTCTACATAACTTAGATTAACTATGAAGCTTTTATGACATCTTACAAATGTGTCTATGTTTAAGTCTTTTTCTACTTTTTCTAAACTGTATTTTACTTGGAAATTTTTGTTTATAGTATGTATTAGCATGTCCTTTTTTTGGACTTCTATATAAGTTATTTCATTTGAGTTAATCTTATATGTATTAGACTTATTCTTTATTATTATATAATTATGTTTACTTAATTTGATTTCTTTAATACATGTTAATAAATGTTTCTTTAACTCTTCGAAATTTATAGGTTTTAATAAGTATCTGTAAGCTTTTACCTCATACCCGTCTTGTACATAATCTATTAAAGAGGTTATAAATATTATCTCCATTTTATTTCCATATTCTCTAATTTTCCTTGCAACATCCATCCCATTAATATTGTCCATTTTTATATCTAAAAGTAGTATATCTACATCTTTTAAATTAGCTTCTAATAGTTCTTCTCCAGAGCAATATTTGCTTAATTCATATTCTATATTTTCTTCATCTAATATATTCTTAATGTAGTTTTCTATTAAAAGTCTCATCTCTATTTCATCTTCACAAATTGTTATTTTAATTATAATCCCCCCTTAAAATTTTATCTATTAAGTATTTTACCTCATATTAAAAGTTTTTTTAAACAAAATTAAGTCTACTATAAAAATAACGATTAGATACATACTTACTGCTAATGACCCTATAAACGAAATAAGTAAATGAATACCTCCCATAATAAGTATTAAAAACATCATTAAGTAATTCTCTACTATTCCATCATTTTTTTTAAGAACATTAATTGGTCGAGAAAAAGGCATACCTTTATCGATTGTTTTAAATGTGATTATTATGATAAATACTGCAACTAAAAATGTAATTATTATATGTGGTATTATACTAAATTTATAAAAATATACAAAAACTATAGATTGAATTAAATAAAGTGGAAGTATTAAATTAATCAAACAAGCTTTAACAGATGCCTTATGTACATTCATTTTATTTTTTATATTTACTGTTTTATATATGTATGATGCTTTATAGTTTTTAGAATATTTTATAACTATCATTATGTTGGGAATTATCATTAAAGAAAAATATAAAAACATATACATATATGAACTTATATATTTTTCGTTCTTATCAAAGATCATATATATAGGATATACACAGTAAAGTCCAATGGTTGGATAGACTTTATTCTTAAAATCCCTATCATTTTTCATTATATTAGAAATAAAGTTAAAAAATATTCTCTCTTCTTTATCTTTACATATAACTTTGCTTAGTGTCATTGTAACATTATACTTTTTTATATTTTTACTATAGCTTTCATCACTAAGTTTTTGAAGTTTATTTTCAAATACTGGTGTAAATTTTATGTATATTAAAATTGATATTATAGGTATCACAAAAGCTAAAAAAGAAAGTATACCCAATGTTCTATTTATATTTCCTGTTGTTATTATTTCAAATGGAGCTGCAAACCAAAAAGGTGGTAAAATATAGCTTACTACCCCTAAGCCAACATTATTGAATATATTCATGCTTTGCGATATATTAATTACAAATATATATGCAATGCTAAATACCATTGTAACTATAATCTGTATAATGCTAATTACATCTTTAAGTTTTTCTCCCTTGAATAGTTTTAATATAAATAAATAAACTAGTCCAGATAGAATTACCATAAAAATATCTATAAGCAATATTTCTATTAAAAATACCAAAGAAAATATTAAACCATACTTTATTGATGCAATTATTGTAAATCCACTTAATGATATACTTATACTTATCATATATATTAAAATATGTGTTATTTTAGATGCATTTAATGTTTTTAGACTTATTCCTTTTGTAGCTAATATCCCTTTATCTTTTATATCTAATATTACAGATGAAAAATCTGATATAAATGTTGTAATCATAAAAAACATAAACATAGAAAAGTATAAAGCCATAGCTGTGAATATATTTTGACTATTTATTATAATAATCATCATACATAATCCAATAATTGCATATACTATTTGCATTATTTTATATTGATTTGAAGATTCTCCATATTGATTATTATTTAACAAATTAGATATTTTCCTGGAATCTATAGTTAACTTTGTACTTAGTATTAGTCTCATATCATCATAATCAACTCCTAATTTTTCATATAAAAATCTAAATTTATCAAGTATCTTTAGCGAAATAAAATTTTGCATATCCTACACCTCTTTTAATATAGATATAAATTTTTCGGCAAGTTCTTTATGTTCACTAAAGCCTGTAAGTTGATTAAATATTTGTTCTAGAGATTCTTCATGTACACGTTCTTTTAAGTCATTAAAGTTACCATCTGCAACTATTTCTCCATTATTTAATAGCACTATTCTGTCACTTATTTTTTCTACAACTTCCATAATATGTGATGAGTAAAAAATTGTCTTACCTTCTTTTTTCAAGCTTATCATAATTTCTTTTATTATCATTACACTATTTGCATCTAAACCACTTAGCGGTTCATCTAAAAATAGTATATCTGGATTGTGTATTAAGCTTGAGATTATAACTACCTTTTGTTTCATCCCTTTTGAAAAAGATCCAATTCGTGAGTTATATGCATCTTGTATTCCTAAGACATCCATCAGTTCATAAGCTTTTTTATCTGCAGTATCGTATTCTAACCCATAAAGCTGGCCTATAAATGTTAAGTACTCTCTCGCAGTTAAACATTCATACACTTCTGCCATCTCTGGTACATAACCTATCCTTTTTTTATATTTTTCATCTCCAGTTGATATATCTTCTCCAAAAACCTCAACTACACCTGTATAACCCTCAACTAGTCCTAAAATTATTTTGACAGTTGTACTTTTCCCAGCTCCATTTGGACCTATATATCCTACGATACTCCCCTTGTCTATCTCTAAATCTATACCTTTTAAAACTTCTTTCCCTTCGAAGTTTATTTTCAAATTTTTTATAAATATCGCCTTATCCATAACTGCTCCCCTTAGTACTTTTTATTTTACATGTTTTTCCAAATTATACCATATAGATTATTTTCATTCAAATTTCAAAATTGTTTCTTTTTAAATCGTTATTTCAATTGGTAATTGAGATCGCTCATATTAAAAAGAGATATTAGACTATATTTCTAATACCTCTTAATCAACTTTATAATATATATTACTACAAATAACTCTTTACTTCATCCCAAGTAGGTATAGACTCCAAAGCCCCTAACTTAGTTGTAGTAATACCACCAACTAAATTAGCATATTTCACAATTTCTTCAATATTTTTACTTGGTTCATTTAGTGTTTGAGCTAAAACAGCTCCAATAAATGCATCTCCTGCGCCTGTAGCATCTTTCATTTCTAGTTGTTTTGTTTTTATCAATACTTTCTTTTCTTTAGTTACCAGCATAGACCCCTCTTTCCCTAAGGTAATAACAAGATTCTTACATCCCAAATTTATGAGATAATCAGCAGCTCCTTCAATATTGTCTTTATTACTAATTAAATAAGCTTCTTCTTCACTTAATTTAACTATATCACTACCTTTGATAAAATCTTTGCAACAATTTATAAACATCTCTTTGTCATTTTTAAATAAGCTATCTCTATAGTTGGCATCAAAAGATATTAATTTATTATTATTTAAAGCATACTCTTTTAATTTATAATAAGTATTTTTTAGTTCTCCCTCTAAAAACGCTGTTGCACTTCCAAAATGGAATAAATCAAATTTGTCCAAATCACTTTTTATCATTTCAAAAGATAAAAATTCATCTGCACCTCTTGCAAATTCAAAGTCTCTATCTCCATCTTCCTTTAATGATACGAATGCAAAAGTAGTATTCTTGTCCTTTAATTTAAACATTAAATTCGTATTTATGTTATTTTTATTAAAAGTATTTTCTAAAAACATACCAAAAGCATCATCTCCAACAGTTCCACAAAAATAAGCTTGAGCACCTAATTTTGATATTGCTGCTGCAACATTGGCAGGAGCTCCACCTGCTTTTTTTATAAAACCTGAAGTATCAATTAAGTTTTTACCTGTATCTATAGATATAAAATCTATAAGTGCTTCTCCTATACAAATTACTTTTTTCATTTTCTATCTCCTTTAACATTTAATTCCTAGCTTCTCATCTATTTTTAAGATCTTCAACTATATCGTTATACGTAGATTTATTTAACTTATATGCTAACAATACAATACCTGTAATAACCCACATTACACCTGGTATAGTTGTAAATGAATGTTTCATAATTGCTAGTACTACTTTATTTTGCGGTTGATTTGCAACATATCCAAAGGCACCTAGTGATAAAGCTAATACAGACGTACCTAAAGCCATACCTATTTTATTGCCTAGCGAAATAAATGCATATTGAAAACCATCATTTCTTATACCTGTTTTCCACTCACCATACTCAACACAATCTGGAATAATCGCATATATAGCAGTATTGAATCCTGAAAAGAAAAATTGAGCTAACCCCGATAATATGTAAAATATTATTGGTGATGTGCCTATGCTAAATTTATAAAGAATTATCATAGATATACCTGTGCAAATTGCAAAAACTGATGCCGCTCTACCCTTATTTTTTGTCCATTTAAATAATAAAGGAAAACATGCTGCCCCTATTATAGATGGAATCATAATAACTAGTGAATATGTGCTAAAGAATTTAACGTTACCTTCAACATAAGTAAAATAATACAATGCATTTGCATTTCTTCCATATAGCGTTAATCCAAATAATAATTGACCAATAAATGCTAATATGTAAGGTTTATTTTGTAGAATTGCCTTAAGCTCAACTTTTAGAGATAGTTTTTGTTTTTGAGGACCCTCTACCACTTCTTTAGTTTTTGCAAAGCAGAATATATGACATAAGGCAAATATAATTCCATAGACTATAGCAACTAATAAATAACCTTTTTGAGCATTTCCATTACCTAAATTATCTATCAATGGTACTGTAATAATATTTATAATGCTTATAGCTATCATGGCACTAACTGAACGTGATGTATTTATCTTAGCTCTTTCTTCTATATCTTGAGTCATAGCTCCACATAATGTACCATAGGGAATATTAACACAAGTGTATCCCAATACAAGAATGCAATAAGTTATTACCATATAAACTATCTTTGAGGTATCGCTCCAATCAGGATGTCCCCAAAATGTTAATACTAATACAATTGATGTTAAAGGTGCTGCAATTAATAACCATGGACGATATCTGCCCCATCTTGTATTTGTTCTATCACTCAAACTCCCAATAATAGGATCATTTACAGCATCCCAAAATCTTGAAAATAGCATAAGCATAGATACAGCTGCCATACTTATCCCAAACACATCAGTATAAAAAATCATTAAAAAGTTTCCTACAAACATCCAGCTAAAATTACAACCTACATCTCCCATACCATAAGCAATTTTACTTATTAAAGGTACTTTTCCACTTGTACTTTTATTCTTATTTACATCTGATATTGTGTTTTCAATCATGTTATCTCCCCTTATTTAATTAAGTAATTTACTATGCATCTCTTATATTTTAATAACAGCCTTTACTATGTCACTTTTGTTATTTACGCTATAATCCATAGCTTTTTGAACTTCATCTAAAGTAAACTCATCTGTTACTATTCCTTTTAAATTAACTTTTCCGTTTGCAACAGCTTCTATTGCCATTGGGTAAATATGGCGATATCTAAATACTGTTTTAAATGTAAGTTCTTTATCTAATACTAAACTCATAGGTAATGTCATTTCCCCTGTTTTACTATATCCAACTAACACTACATTAGTACCTTTTTTAGCCATATGTATACATTGAATAGTAGTTATTTCAGCACCTGCAGTTTCTATAGCTAAGTCACAACCTTTGCCATCTGTTAATTTCATTATCATTTCTACAGGATCTGCTTCTTTAGAATTAATAACACCTGTTGCACCTAATTCTAAGGCTTTTTCTAATCTTTTTTCCATAATATCGACTACATATACATTAGAAACTCCCATAGCTTTTAATGCCATCATAGTTACAAGTCCTATACATCCAGCCCCCATTACAACTGCTGTTTGACCAGCTTGAGCTTGTCCTTGAATCGCTGCATGAAAACCTACAGCTAAAGGTTCAATTAATGATCCTTCAATTGTGCTAACGTTTTCCGGAAGCTTAAAACATAAATCAGCTTCATGACATACATACTCTTGGAAAACTCCATCTACTGGGGGTGTAGCAAAGAATATTACTTCTTGACAAAGATTATATCTTCCTGTTTTACAAAATTCACAGTGTCCACATGTTTTTCCTGGTTCAAGTGCTACTTTATCTCCAACCCTTAGATGTTTCACTTCTTCTCCTACTCCAAATACAACTCCTCCTGGTTCATGACCTAGTACAAATGGTGGTTCTACAATATAATCTCCTATACGACCTGTCTCGTAATAATGAAGATCTGATCCACAAATACCTACATATTCTAGTTTAACAAGAACCTCATTAGCTTTTGGTTGTGGTACTTCTTTTTCTATAAATCCCATTTTACCTATTCCATTCATTACTGCGACTTTCATTTTATTTTTCATCTGTACTCCCCCTAATATGTAATTACTTTTATAAAACATTTTATAAAAGTAATTACATTATGTCATATCTATTACTAAAAATCAATATTTTGCTAAAACTTTTTTCAAAATAAAAAAATTACTATATGATAATAATAATTTAACTTATCATATAGTAATTTTAACTTTATATTAGCGAATCAAAGAAATTATCTACAAACTGTATCCCAGCACCTACTGCTGAGGCTTCTTTTTTATATTTAGCAGCACTTACATAAGAAGTGTCAATCTCAAAACTATTGTATTTAGATATACTTTTATTAATATCTAAAATATAATTTTCTAGGTAACCACCTACATATCCACCTAAAATTATATGGCAATCAAATACCATCCTTAAGTTAGTAACGACTATAGCAAGATTATCTAAATACTCATTCCATATACTTAAATATTTTTCATTTCCGTTTTCTAATTCTTTAAAAAATAAATCTAAATCATGATCTGAATTCTGAGATAATACATTTGCAGAACAATAAGCATCTACACATCCATTCTTACCACAATAACATGACTTACCATCTGGTCTAATTATTATATGTCCAAACTCTGCACTTTTTAAGTTATCACCCATATAAATACTATTATTCATATAGATAGCCCCTCCTACAGTGTTGCTAAGAGATAAATATATACACTGCTTATTATTTAAGGTAATTTCAGCATATGCAGCGCTATTTGCATCATTTTTAAAACATGTATCATATTTTATAAACTGGATAAAGTTTTTTAAACTTATATTACTTAACTTTAGCGTATGAGAACGAGTTAGTATTAAGTTATCCTCATCTACAATTCCTGGTATAGATATACCTACCCCTAATATTTTATCTATATCTACATTAGATTCTTTAATGAAATTATCTACTAATCTACCCAATGTTTCATAGTAATCTAGTGAGTCTTCATACCTACATCTAATTCTTTCTTTTTTTATCATATTCCCTTTTAGATTTAATAATACAAAGCTTATATGATTATTGGTTATGTCTACTCCTATTGAGTATTTAATATTTTCAGAAATAGAAAGTACTTTTGCCTTTCTACCTCCAGTAGATTGATATTTCCCAACCTCAACAACAATTCCAGTCTCAATTAATTCTTTTATATTTTGTAGCACCGTAGGCATACTAAGGCCTAGCAATTTGCAAATTTCTTGCTTTGAAGTTTCATTTTGTTTATATATAAATTTGGCTATTTTAGCTTTATTTGACATTTTATAGTCTTCAATATTACTTTTCTTAATCATAAAATTCTCCCTTTGTTTTATAAAAACTTTTATAAAACTAATTATAGATTAAAGTATATATATAATCAATAAAGCAAAATAAATTGTCGTCCTTCTTTAAGAAGAATATAATTGTAAAAATATGCTTTTGAGCATTTGAACAGAGATAAGGTGTATTCCATAATTAAGGCAGATGATTCTAATATCAACACTTATTTAAAACAGAACCTATTATAAAATATATAGATTTGTTGCTATGATATAATCCACATGTAAGTAAAAATGTATTGACTATTTAACCAATACATCTTTATGGGTTCTCAATTGTGGAGTATATTTTTAAGTTTTCACAGTTTAATACATCGCTTACAATATCTTTATAAAAATCACGCTCATGACATACTAAAATCAAACTTCCTTTATACTCTTTTAATGCTCTTTTAAGTTCATTTTTTGCATCTATATCTAAATGATTTGTTGGTTCATCTAAAATTAATATGTTACTTGATCTATTCATAAGTTTACATAGTCTAATCTTTGATTGCTCTCCTCCGCTTAGTATACTTATTTTACTATCTATATGCTCGTTAGTTAGCCCACATCTGGCTAGCATACTTCTAATTTCATATCTATTGCACTTATAAAATTCATATCTATTGCACTTATAAAATTCATTCCATATTTCTTCCAAAGCCGTATTGTCATTTTCTATTTTTGTTTCTTGTTCAAAATATCCTATTTCTTGATGTTCTCCAATTTTTATATTTCCACTTATAGGTATATTAATTCCAATTAGACTTTTTAATAAGGTTGTCTTTCCTATTCCATTTGAACCAATTATAGCTATCTTTTGGCCTCTTTCCATTTTTATATTTATAGGCTTACTTAACGGTTTATCATACCCTATAATTAAATCTTTTGTCTCAAATATAAGCTTTCCTGATTCCTTAGATTCCATAAATTTAAATTTTGGCTTTGGCTTATGTTTTGCTATTTCTATTCTATCAATTTTATCTAGTTTTTTTTGTCTGGACTTTGCCATGCCACTTGTTGATGCCCTTGATTTATTTTTTGCAATATATTTTTCAAGCTTAGAAATTTCCTCTTGCTGTCTATTGTAAGCGGACCTTAATTGAAGTTTATTGGATTCATATATCTTCATAAAACTTTTATAATTACCGACATATCTTGTTAGTGATTTATTTTCAAGATGACATATTATATTTACAACACTATTTAAAAAATCTAAATCATGAGATATTAATATAAATGCATTTTCATAAGATTGTAGATATTTTTTTAACCATTCTATGTGCTTTTCATCTAATAGTAATATATCTGGCTTCTCTAAAAGTAATTTTGCTAATAATACTTTCGTTCTTTGACCTCCACTTAATTTTGAAACATCTTTGTCTAAGCCAATATCTCTAAGGCCTAAACCAAGTGCTACTGATTCTACTTTTGAATCTATACTATAAAATTCATTCTTAATTAAAATTTCTTGTATATCATTAGTTTTTTCAATAGCTTTCGTAATTTCTCCCATATCCATTGAAGCCATTTGATTATATATATTATTAAGTTTACATTCCATATCAAATAGATTATGAAATGCTTCCTTTAAAGTATCTCTTATAGATTTTCCTTCTTTAAGATGAGTGTGTTGGTCTAAATATCCAACATTTATTTTGCTACTCCAATGTATATTTCCACTATCAGGTATTATTTTATTGGTGATTATATTCATAAAAGTTGACTTACCTTCACCATTTGCTCCCACAAGTCCTACATGTTCTCCTTTTAATAATCTAAAATATATACCTTTAAATATATCTCTATCTCCAAACCCATGGCTCATATTTTCAACTATTAAAATGCTCATTTTCATTCCTCGTTTCTTGCATTAATTTTCATATTAAAATCATAACATTTTAAAATATAGTAACCAAGTTTATAAATACTTCTGTAATAATATAGACTTTTTAAGTTATACAAATAGAAAGTGTCTCAAATAATTATAAACATCATTTGAGACACTTTCTATTTATATAATTTGTTTTTCTTGTCTAATAATTCTTCTAATACTATTTTCAGTAAGGTAGTATTGCTTAGTAAGTTCTTTAATAGATATACCTTCTTTATACTTGTTAAAAATCTCTATATTTCTTTTCTTTAAATCATTCTTACTTCCACTATTTTCTCCCCAAGATTTTTTATTACTAGGCTTTCTAGGTATATATAAATATCCACCATCTATATATTCTTGAATTAATTCAATAACATCTTCAGGTAATATATTTTGTGCTTTTTCGTATTTCATGATTCTCGCTCCTATTTACTTTTTAGTTCGTAAATAATTAAGCAAAGACTGCACAAAACAACTTAACCGAATTTAATCTCGGCTCCGAACAAAGTTTAGTTCTGTATATATATTACAGTCTTTGCGCAGAGCCAGGAACAATAACTAGTGCTGGTTTATTTTGCATAAGATAACACTCCTTTATATTAATTTATATTTTTATATTATGAATAGAATACATCACATAAATTATATCATCTGTATTGGTATTATTCAAAGGTCATAAATAATTCTGTATTAAATTTGACCAAGACTGTATTATAAACAAAAGAAAAGCACTGATCTAAAGCCTAAGCCTTAAAATCAGTGCTTCTTAGAAAATTAATCTACTAACTTCCAAAATCCTGTTTTAGGTGTTACAAATAATTCATTCCCATCAAACTCTTTATATTCAGTGCATCCTCTTTTTAATATTTTTTGTACTATAAAACTCGACTCAGCCATTCCCGAATGTATCAGCATTTTTGCTAATTTTCCAAATCTCATCTCTCCATTTTCTTCTAATATATCTATCATCTTAGCTTGTATTTCCTGTATTTGTTGTTTAGTATACTCCATGGTCTATCTCCTTTAATCTTATCTTTATATCTATATTAACAAAATACCTATACAAATTAAAGTTTAAAGTTCTAACTAATCCCGAACCTACTAGAAAGTTCTCTAAATTCCTAATCTTTTGAGTCACCTATATTATAAACTGGAATATTTAAATCTTTGGAATCTGCATAAACAAATAAATTTATAACATTATTATTAATTTATAGGGAGTCGTAAATACGCCCCCTTCTCTTTCTGTTATTTTAGTATATACACTTTAACTATTATCTAATTTTTTCTATACTTTTTACTTTTCCATCGCCTATAGTTACAACTATATCAGCCATTTTTGCTATTTTTTCATCATGAGTTATCATGACTAAAGTTTGATTAAATTCCTTTACACTCATGCAAAGCATGTCCATAACTTCTTTACTAGTTTTACTATCTAAGTTTCCAGTAGGTTCATCTGCAAATATTATAGAAGGTTTGTTTGCAAGTGCTCTAGCTATTGCTACTCTTTGTTGTTGGCCTCCCGAAAGTTCATTTGGAAATTTATTAATTTGACTTGAAATACCTAGCTTCTTAATTAAAGTATTTATGTAATCTTTGTCTTCTTTTTTTCCATCTACAGATACAGGAAGAATTATGTTGTCATATACATTCACAACTGGTATTAGATTATAACTTTGAAATATAAATCCAAATTCTTCTCTTCTTATCTTTGATAGTTTATCATCATTCATAGTATAAATATCTATATCATCAAGATACACATTTCCTGATGTTGGCTTATCAAGCCCCGCCATACAGTGAAGTAATGTGCTTTTACCCGAACCGCTTGGACCTATTATAGCTATAAATTTATTAGGTTCTATTTCCAAATCTATGCCATTCAATGCATATACTTTATTATCTTCTTTTCCATATATCTTTTCTATATTTTTTATAATTAATTTTTTCATAACTCTCTGCTCCCTCATTGTTACTTTATACTCTTTTTAAATTTAATCATTTTCTGAAATTCCTTCTGTTATTGATATTCCTTCTATCTTATCTTTAGATACATAGACTGAAACGAATCCTATAATTATAAATATTGTAAATAATATAATTATTTGGTTCCAAGGCACATTAAATTCTATAGTTCTTTCAAAGCTTCCTTCCATAAGACTTTTATTAGCATTTGAAATTCCTACATAATGATATACAGTTGCAATTATAGCACCTATTGTAGATGCAATCATTCCATAAAATTGACTTTCTATTATCAAAGTTCTTTTAATATCCTTAAGACTCATCCCTAACGCCCTTAGTGTTGATATCTCTTTTTTCCTTGCAATAATATTACTTCTCATAATAAAAATACTATTGACAGAAAGTATAAGTAAAATTAAGCATTGATATATTACATTAAGTCTATCTTCTGAACTTTGTTGTGCTCCAATAAGTTTCATATCTTCACCTTTACCCGATATTGAAGAAAATGCATAATCTTTTGTCAGTTTCTCTAATCTTTCTTCAACTAAATCCGCCTCACCTTTTTCAGTCATTACATAAATCTTATTATAATCCTTTTGATTCGTTAATTCTCTATAATCATCTTCTCTAAATATTACTTGTGCTCCATTTGCATCAACATTTCCATCTTGAGATGCTGCATAAACTTCTTTCATAATAGCACTAACCTCTACTTCAAAAGTTTCATACTTTTTAATACCCTCTTTATATACAGGTAGTTTTACATCTATGATGTCCCCAACATTTACATCGTCAATAACCTTTGCTTCAAACGAATGAGTAACTTGTGAATTGGTGTTATTTACTAATATAACCTTTTTATACTGTCCAACTTTAGCATCTATCAAATTTTTCCCTTCTTGAATAAATGAACCTCTAATTTTTAACATATCATCGCTATATCCTCTTATAAGAAGTGGATACTCATTATTATATTCATCTTTATACAGTTCAGTATTTCTGTTTAATTCTTCTTGATAAGCTTTAGATATTTTATCTTTAGAAAGTAAGATATGTCCGTCAGGATTATAAAAGTTTGGTTCTACACTTTGCACTCCTTCTATATTTTTTATATCTTCTATCATATCATTATCAACTTTATAAAATAAATTTTCTGACCTATTATAACTGCCACTCACAGTTTTATCTACGCTTCCATATGACATTCCCCAGATACCACCAGTTATACCTTCCTCTATGTTGGTTTTCAATGTGTCTTTTAATGCAAAGCTACATATAAACATTGTTCCAACCATTGTAATTGCAAGAATTGTTATAATAGTTCTAGTTTTATTTCTCCATATATTCCTAATCGCAATACTTCTAATTATGTTCTTTTGTCTTCTAGTTGTATTATTATTCTTTTTCTTTGATTTTTTCTTATACTTTTCACTGTCCTTTATTGAATCAACTATAGACATCTTTATAGATTTTCTAACTACTATAAAACTGCTTATAGCTACTGATACTACTGATACTATAAAAGAGTAGGCTATACTTATACCTTGTATAGTTAATCTAGAACTATGATCATATACTAATCTTACTCCAATATATGACACAATCATCCCAAATAATATACCTATCACCGTCCCTAAAACTATATAAATAAGACTTAACTGTACAAACATAGTCTTTATTTTCTTCCTCGACATACCAATCGATCTCATAAGTCCTATTTGAATTGTCATATCTTTAAGAATAATATTAAAAATATTATATATTACAAGACTAGATACAATAACTAAAAGAATTATTTTTTTGATATTTTCTATATTATTTTTAGATATATCTTTGAAAAAATTAGCTGCACTAACTTCGGCATTTTCATAAAAATATCCATCATTAAGACTAAGATTTAATTTCTTTTCCATCCTATTTAAAAAATTAGATGTATTTTTTTCAGACTTAAGAAATATCGTTCCTTTGTATGTATCTTTAGTTTTTATAGGTAACTTAGCTTCTTTATATACAAAAGCTTGAGTCTTAACACCACTTATTGATCTAGATAGAGAACTGTAATATCTATCTGGTTTTTCAATTAATCCAACAATTTTAAATGTTTTGTTTTTACTATCTATCTTGTTTATTCTATTAACATCAACATAATTATTCATTAACAACATATCTATATTCTTATTTAATGGGTTACTTATTCCCATTTGTTCTGCAGCTTCTTTTTCTATAACTATTTCCCCATCTTTTCTTGGTTCTCTTCCTACTATCTTATAATTAAGTGAATTTATAAAATTTTCATCATAAGAATTTAAATCTAACTTAACCCCATTTTCTTTATTGACTATTTCACAAAAATATTTAACTTTACTTGCCTTTTTCACTTCATTGTCGGCTTCTAATTGTTTGACTTTATCTATATTAAGTCTTTCAAACCATACTTGATAATCACCATGTAAATCTTTTGCTTCTTGTATTTGAGAATCATATCCCGAATCTCTAATTACATTCATAGAGAAAATAAGCATAACTGCAAGTGCAATACTTGATAATAGTGCTATAGTTTTTCCTTTTTGTTTTTTCATATAAGATATTGCTAATTTAAATGTAATCAAATTTCCACCCCTTCTTTCTTGTATTAAATACTTTCATAAAAAATTCGCTTCGCTCATGTCGCTCAAATTTCATGTCGTCAACGTCCACTCGGTAAACTCGTGTCCCGTTACTCAAACGACTCCGTCCGTTGCTCAAAATGTCATTTTTTACTTTCACCAAAATATTTGTATCACTATGTTACATAAGTTATACACAAATATTCGTTAATCATAAATTTCTTAAGCGTAAAAAATGTTACCTTCTTTATCATCAAAGGTAACATTTCTAAAATTCGTATTCAATATAAGTCCGACAAGTGGTATTTTTTTACGGACAACTGTCACGTTAATCGAATATTTTTATTAAATTTTTACTCGAATGGGATATGAATACTAGTTATAAATTTAAACTCACTATTCTTAATTTTTAATTCTCCATTATACTTTTTTATTGAAGATTTTATACTATCTAAACCTATTCCATGAAGAAATTTATCTTTTTTAGAAGTTAAAATCTTATTGTTTTTAATTATTACTTTATTTGTTTTGCTGTTTTCACATCTTACAACATAATAGCTCTTTATAAAGATTCCCTTTATAGTTATATATTTTTCTATATTATTATCATCAATTTTATTACATGCTTCTATTGCATTATCTATTAAATTTGAAAATATACTACTTATGTCAATCATATCTATGAATTCACATTTACTAAAATCTATGCCTACACTAAAATCTATATTATTTTTTATACACTCTTTACTTTTTTCATATAATATAATATCTAATAAAGCATTTCCTGTATTATAAATATTTTTATTATTTTTCACTTCATCTTCGATATTGTTAATATATTCATTTACGTCTTCACTACTATTTTTTAGTGATCTTATGTTTTCCATATGATTATTCATATCATGATATACTTGTTTCATTTTTTCTTGTGATTCCTTAACCATTAAATAATATTTATATTGCATATCTAATTTTTCGTTTACAATTGCTCTTTTTGCTTTTTCTTTTTCTGATTTTATAGAGTTAATAAATATAGA
>NZ_LBBT01000169.1 GCF_001006285.1 Paraclostridium benzoelyticum | reverse complement strand
TATATATTTTTAGAATTTACTTTGCTTTAGTACTACGCCTGTAAATCGCTTCATGTGGCTACCAACTTCATCTTTTACTCAAAAAAATTTTTACTGTATCCAAAAAAGAGCTCATAAATTTATGAACTCTTTTAATATTATAAGTATTCTGATTACAATTTTATTACTCCCTGTAAGCTTTAATTCTACTGAATTTTAATTTAAACCATATATTTTCAAAATAATATTTTTAGTTTTAAATCTAATATAATATTAAAACCAAATACTAACCTATAGGTTTAGTGATCTCTTAAAGAATCATTTTGTCATATCTAATTAACATAACCGATTAAATTTACAATACTATTATTTATAAAGTTCATTCATAAGTTTAGAGGGATATGTATCACCTTTTATTAAAGTTTCACAACTTCTTTTTATAATATTTCTTCGATTTTCATAGTATAAATACAACCTGCTTTATTTAATAAAATTAGATTGTGAGTTATTATTGCAAGTCTATATTTTGACAACTCTTCCAACATATCTTTCACTTTTTTTATTTAAAACCAAAAATTTTTCATTTCTATTTCTTCAATATATTTAATATCACTATCTCCATCACTAGTTTTTCAGTTTCTAAATCAATAGATTCATTAACTCTATTAAATATCGGCATTATACTGTGTATGTCTGCATTGCTATTTAATATTTCATAAACTTATTATATTAATTATTGGAAATAAACTCCTAATCAATTGATGTATATAAACATAAAAACATAAGAATACCTATGATTAAATTCTTTAAATAATTACTTTAAATTACGTTATCAACTAATTCTTTCATTCTTCTACTAAAATCTCTTAACCTACCTCTTCTAATGCACAAGTTGCACTATTAAAAACCATAGCTTTTTTAATTATCTTGTTATATTTAGATTTGTTCATAATATATCGTCTCATCTCACAAATAATATTTTGTGTTATATGGTTGCTTGTAAAATCAATTATTCAAAGATTCATATTCGATTTTACAAGCAACCATACAATTTGAATTTTAATCTTGAATTCTTTAAATTCCTTATCTTATAACAAACACTTATATTTATATACTTATTATGCGTTGTAACTTATACAGCTATAGTTACTCCCACAACTGTAGTAGTTGGTACAGTTATTTGAGCAATGGTTATCACACTTAATGTCACAACTAAAAAAACAATATCCTTCTTCAAATTTCTTTGCTGGTTTTTTTATAAATTTCATGTTTTTTACTCCTCTTTTAATTAAAATTCCATACAGTTACTATGTTTAAAATTTACCAATAACGAACACATAAATCACACCCAACAACATTACAATAAGGATGACAATCAACATCACAACCTAAAAAGCAATATCCTTCTTCAAACTTTTTTGATGGTTTTTTTATAAACTTCATTACCATTCCCTCCTTTTTTAATTTAAATATTGCTTAGTTATGTAAAATCATACATACATTACACTGGTGAATATTACAGTAATCACAGTCAACATCACAACCTAAAAAACAATATCCTTCTTCAAACTTTTTTGATGGTTTTTTTATAAACTTCATTACCATTCCCTCCTTTTTCATTTGATTAATTTATTAAAATTCATTTTCACTTAAAATATTTTTATATTCGGTTCAAATTTAAGAAAATATGAAATTTTAATCTGTATATGTGTTAAAACTTAAATCAATCTAATTTATTGTATACTGTTACTTTATTCAAAGCTCTTATTGAATTCAATATTTAAGTATATATTGTTGTTATATAGTATAAATTGCAGAAAAATTATAAAATTTGTA
>NZ_LBBT01000168.1 GCF_001006285.1 Paraclostridium benzoelyticum | reverse complement strand
GTTATTCATATGAATAACCTTTTTTATTATTTATTTAATAGTATATTCCTTCTTCAAACATATCTTTTAATTCATTTAGATTATTTGTTTTTCCTAAAGCAACTATAAGCTTTATTCTAGCCTTTTGCCCAGGTAAATCACCAGCAAATATACATCCTAGATTTCTTAAATCCCTACCAGAACCTAAATATCCATAACTATCAAAAACTCTACCAGAATGGCATCTAGATGCTATAACAACAGGTATATCTTTGCTTCTAGCATATTCTACACCTTTTAACATTTCTGGAGGTATATTTCCTCTACCCATAGCTTCTATAACTATACCTTTACATCCTTTATCAGCTGCAAACTTTATAAAAGAATCATCCATGCCAACACCTGATTTTATAAGAGCAACATCAGACTCAACTTTATCTACTAAGATTGTTTGTCTATCAACTATATCTCTAGATAACACAAGTTTATCACAGTCAATTATTCCTAAAGGACCACAAGTTAAAGATTTAAAAGTATTTAATGTAAGTGTATTAGTCTTAGTAGCTTCAGATGCTAATAAAACTTCATTACTTAGAACAACTAAAACACCTTTATTATAAGCTTCATCAGAAATAGCAGTACAAACAGCTGCAGCAAGGTTACTTGGACCGTCATATCCAAGTTCATCACTACTTCTCATTGCACCTGTAACTATAACTGGTTTAGGTGTATTCAATGTTAAATCTAGGAAATAGGCAGTTTCTTCTAAACTATCTGTACCATGAGTAACAACAACACCAGAAAATTCGTCTTTTGAAATTATATCGTTTATATAATTTCTTAAACTAAGCATTTTCTCAGGTGTCATATGAGGTCCTGGAATCTCATCGAAGTTGTATATCTCTATATCAGCAACTTTATCTATGTTAGTTACCATAGACATTATTTGCTCCCCAGATAGAGATGGTATAGCAGCACCTATTTTTTCATCCACAGTCATGGAAATAGTTCCACCTGTAAATACTATAGCTACTTTTTTCTTGTTTTGCATAGTATCGACCCCCTAAAATTTTTATTATATATATACATTAAATTATACCAAAAAAAGCGAGATAAATGTAGAATTGAGCATAAAAAAAAAGAGCTTGGGGAAGCTCTTTTTGCGTTAAACTAACTTCCGTTGTCAGTTTAACATTGGATATAAAGTCTATCCGTTCAAAAGGGGTATTGGGAATAGAGATTTTAATTAAGGTTATCAGGGGGATAACCATGTATATATAATACCAAGATTCGACAGAAAAATCAACAGTTTTTGAAAATATATTTAATTAAAATTGAAAATTGATTTTAAACATAAAAAAACCTACTTCTTTTCCGTTAAGAAGTAGGATTTAAATGAATGTATACATCCATTTAAAAGGGGTATTGGGAATAGAGATTTTAATTAAGGTTATCAGGGGGATAACCATGTATATATAATACCAAGATTCGACAGAAAAATCAACAGTTTTTGAAAATATATTTAATTAAAATTGAAAATTGATTTTAAACATAAAAAAACCTACTTCTTTTCCGTTAAGAAGTAGGATTTAAATGAATGTATACATCCATTTAAAAGGGGTATTGGGAATAGAGATTTTAATTAAGGTTATCAGGGGGATAACCATGTATACATAATACCAAGATTCGACAGAAAAATCAATAGTTTTGACAAAAAAATTTAAAAAACATTAATTTACGATAAAAATAGATATAAAAAAAGAATAAGAGCAATAGAAGTGTGTAATTATAGCGCTTTGCTATATAAAAAAAGAGGAAATAGTGGTATAATAGTAAAAGTTTCACTAAAATTATATGATAATTTACATAGTTAATTGGGACAATAATATAGAGTATAAATAGTATGATTAAATACAAAGAAAGTTGGTGTATTAGTATGGAAATATACTTAGATAATAGTGCAACAACTAAGCCATATGAAAAAGTAGTAGAAAAAATGGTATATGCACTTACTACAGATTATGCAAATCCTTCAGCTGTACATAAAAAAGGTGTTGAAGTTGAAAAAAATATAAAAAAAATAAGACAAGAAATAGCTAGAAGTATAGGATGTAAAGATAAAGAAATAATATTTACATCAGGAGGAACAGAAGCTAATAATACAATTATAAGAGGTATTGCAAATCTTCACAAAAAGAGAAAAAATCATATAATAACGACAAACATAGAACATCCATCAGTTTTAAGAACGATGGAAGATTTAGAAGAACAAGGATTTGAAGTTACTTATCTAAAAGTAAATGACAAAGGAATAGTAAATATAGATGATGTAAAAAATGCAATAAAAGAGAATACTATATTAATTAGTATGATGCATGTAAATAATGAAATTGGAAGTATACAACCTATAAAAGAAGTAGGTAAGTATCTAAGCACGTTAAAGGAAAAAGTATATTTACATGTAGATGCAGTTCAGTCATTTGCTAAAATCAATTTTAAACCATCTAGATATAACATAGACTTTATGAGTGTTAGTGGACATAAATTACACGGACCAAAAGGTATTGGATTTATGTACGTAAAGGAAAATAACAAAATAAAACCTATGTTAACTGGTGGAGGACAAGAAATAGGAATAAGATCTGGAACTGAAAATGTAGCTGGTATATATGGACTAGGAGAAGCTATAGATATAATAATGTCAGATTTAAATTCAAAAATAGAGAAAATAGAAAAACTAAAAGTTTTACTAAAAGATTTTATAGTTGAAAATATAGATGATATTAAAGTGAATTCTCCTGAGGACGGTGTATGTCATATATTAAATATATCATTTAAAGATGTTAAAGGAGAGGTACTACTTCATCATTTAGCACAGCAGGGTGTATTTGTATCTACAGGATCAGCTTGTTCATCAAAGAAAAAGGGAAGCCATGTTTTAAATGCAGTAGGGCTTACTCCACAAGAAATTGACGGAGCTATAAGATTTAGCTTATCGGATATGACAACAGAAGAAGAAATAAATGAAGCTTGTGAAATAATAAAAAAATCAGTAGAAGAACTTAGATTTATAATAAGAAGACGATAATTAAGAGGTGATAAATTTGTATAATATAGCTATAGTTAAGTATGGAGAAATCGGTGTAAAAGGAAAAAATAGATATATATTTGAAAATAAATTAATAAAAAATGTGAAAAACATGTTAGCTCCTATAGGAAAGTTTAATGTATATAAAGAATATGGAAGAATATATGTTGATTTAGGAGAATATGCAGAAGACTATGAAGAAGTATTAGAAGAAATCAAAAAAGTATTTGGAGTTGTAGGAGTTTGCCCAGGTATAAGAGCAGAAAAAGACTATGATAAATTAAAGCAACTAGCGCTACAACTTTTAGAAGAAAAGATAGAAGAGGGTTCTGAATCGTTTAAAGTTACTTCAAGAAGAGGAGATAAGAGTTTAGAATTAACTTCTCAAGAAATGAGTAAAGATATAGCTGGATTTTTAGTTTATAATGTAAAAGATAGAATAAAAGTTGATGTTAGAAACCCAGAGACAACTATACACTGCGAATATAGACAAAATCATGTAATGGTATATAGTGATACAGTTCCAGGTTATGGAGGTCTTCCAGTTGGAACAAATGGTAGAGCAATGTCTTTATTATCTGGAGGAATAGACAGTCCAGTTGCTTCTTGGATGGTTGCAAAAAGAGGAGTAGAAATTGAAGCTATACATTTCCACAGTTATCCATTTACTAGTGAAAAATCACAAGAAAAAGTAAGGGACTTAGCTCAGATACTAGCAAAATATTGTGGTAAAGTTAGACTTCATAAAGTAAATATATTAGAAATACAAAAGGCAATAGGCGTATCATGTAAAGAAGAAGAAATGACTATAATATCTAGAAGATTTATGATGAAAATAGCTCAAAGAGTAGGAGAAATGAGATTCTGTGATGCATTAGTTACAGGAGAAAGTATAGGACAAGTTGCATCTCAAACTATACAAGGATTAACTTGTACAAATGCTTCTGTATCATTACCTGTATTTAGACCTCTTATAGCAATGGATAAATCAGAGATAATAAAAATAGCTCAAAAAATAGGAACATTTGAAACATCAGTTATACCAGAAGAGGATTGTTGTACAGTATTTTCTCCAAAAAGTCCTGTAACAAAACCTAAATTAGATAGAATAGAGAAATCAGAGTCATCTTTAGATATAGAAAAACTAATACAAGACGCAATCGATAATATGGAAGTTGAAGTATTTGAATTTTAATAAAAAAGGATCTATACCATTTTGTATAGATCCTTTTTTATTATTTATTATGAGCTATTACACCGAACTCAGCTAGTATTTTAGATGCTTTTTCTATATCTTCTTTAGTAGCATCTGGAACATCTTTTAACTCATATTCAAATCCCATGTTTTCCCATTTATGAACACCTAGAGTATGATAAGGAAGTAATTCAACTCTATCAACATTTTTTAGAGTTGAAATGAATTTACCCATAAGCTCTAAGTTTTCTATATCATCTGTTATTCCAGGAACAAGAACGTGTCTTATCCAAACCGGTATATTTCTATCGCTTAAATGCTTAGCAAATTCTAATGTCTTATCTATGCTAACACCTACTAAATCTTTACATTTTTCAGGTACCATATGCTTTAAGTCAAGTAAAACTAAATTTGTGTAATCAAGTACTGGATCTATGACATCTATGTTTACAAAACCAGAGGTATCTAAACATGTATGAATTTCATTTTCTTGAGCTTTTTTAAATAAATCTTTTAAAAATTCAGGTTGAAGAGTAGCTTCACCACCAGAAACTGTTAAACCTCCTCCCGAGAATTTCATATAAGAAGAGTATTTTTTTACTTGTTCTATTATTTCATCAGTAGTGTATTCAGTTCCGCCTTTAACATCCCAAGTATCTCTATTATGACAGTACTTACATCTTAAAGGACAACCTTGCATGAATAATATAAATCTAATTCCAGGACCATCTACAGTCCCAAATGTTTCTATTGAATGAACTCTACCTTTTACCATTTTATCCACCTCGTTAATTATATATTATACTAATAAAATTTATCATCTAAAATAATTGTATACATTATACTTTCTACCCACTATTATAAAACATTAAACTTATAAAGTCTATTAAATAGTTTTTTTAATTCATGGGAATTTATACTTAATTTATTTATTTTAGTACTTAGAAAAAAAGAGTGCAAACTGATGAGGTTTGCACTCTGAATATACTTTGATAATCGATTGTTATAATATGTTTACATTTCTATTAAGTTATAATTAGCACATTTTTCCGTGGAATGTTCTGTTTATAACGTCTAATTGTTGCTCTCTAGTTAACTTGATGAAGTTTACAGCGTATCCTGAAACTCTTATAGTTAATTGAGGGTATTTTTCTGGATGCTCCATAGCATCTTCTAAAGTAGCTCTATCAAATACGTTTACGTTTAAGTGATGAGCGTTTTGAGCAAAGTATCCATCCATCATTGAAGATAAGTTGTTTACTCTTTCATCCATGTCTTTTCCTAAAGCACCTGGTACTATAGAGAAAGTATTAGATATACCATCTTGAGCATGCTCGTATGGTAATTTAGCAACTGATGATAATGATGCTAAAGCACCGCTATTATCTCTTCCATGCATTGGGTTAGCTCCTGGAGCAAATGGCTCACCAGCTCTTCTTCCGTCAGGAGTGTTACCAGTTTTCTTACCATAAACAACGTTTGAAGTTATAGTAAGTATAGATTGAGTATGATAAGAATTTCTGTAAGTCTTGTTCTTTCTTATCTTGTTCATGAAGCTTTCAACTAATTCAACAGCTATATCATCAACTCTGTCATCGTTGTTTCCGTATTTAGGGAAATCACCTTCAACTTCGAAGTCAACAACTATTCCTTCTTCATTTCTTATAGTTTTAACTTTAGCGTATTTTATAGCAGATAATGAGTCAGCACATACTGATAAACCAGCTATACCACAAGCCATAGTTCTGAATACGTCTCTATCATGTAAAGCCATTTCTAATGCTTCATAAGAATACTTATCATGCATGTAGTGGATTACATTTAATGTATTTACATATAAGTTAGCTAACCAATCTGTAAACATATCGAATTTTTGCATAACCTCATCGTACTCTAAGTATTCAGAAGTTATAGGCTCGAATCTAGGTCCAACTTGCTTGAATTTCTTCTCATCTACACCACCGTTTATAGCGTATAATAAAGTCTTAGCTAAGTTAACTCTAGCTCCGAAGAATTGCATTTGTTTACCTATTCTCATTGCAGATACACAACAAGCTATACCGTAGTCATCTCCCCAGTAAGGCTTCATTAAATCATCATTCTCGTATTGAACAGAACTTGTGTCTATTGATACTTTAGAACAGAAGTTTTTGAATCCTTGAGGTAATTGAGTAGACCATAATACTGTTAAGTTTGGCTCTGGAGATGGTCCAAGAGTATATAAAGTATTTAACATTCTGAATGAGTTTTTAGTTACTAATGTTCTACCATCTAATCCCATACCACCTATAGACTCAGTTACCCAAGTTGGGTCTCCAGAGAATAAATCGTTGTATTCAGGAGTTCTTAAGAATCTAACCATTCTTAACTTCATAACGAAATGGTCCATTATTTCTTGAGCTTCTTCTTCAGTTAATACACCAGCAGCTAAATCTCTTTCGAAGTATATGTCTAAGAAAGATGATACTCTACCTAAAGACATTGCAGCTCCGTTTTGATCTTTAACAGCTCCTAAGTATCCGAAGTATGTCCATTGAACAGCTTCTTTTGCGTTAGTAGCAGGTTGAGCTATATCGAATCCGTAAGATGCAGCCATTTTCTTTAATGCTTCTAATGCTTTTATTTGATCAGATAATTCTTCTCTTAATCTTATAACTTCTTCATCTATACATCTAACTTCTAAAGAAGCTTTTTGATCTAATTTATCTTGTATTAATTTATCAACACCGTATAGAGCAACTCTTCTGTAGTCACCTATTATTCTACCTCTACCGTAAGCATCTGGTAAACCAGTTATTATACCAGCACTTCTAGCAGCTCTCATGTCAGGAGTATAAGCATCGAATACACCTTGGTTATGAGTTTTTCTGTACTTAGTGAATATTTCACTTATTTCTGGGTTTAATTTGTATCCGTAAGCTTCACAAGAAGTTTCAACCATTCTTATTCCACCGAAAGGCATTGCAGCTCTCTTTAAAGGAGCGTCAGTTTGAACACCTACTACTGTTTCTAAATCCTTGTTTATATAACCAGGACCGTATGCATCTATTAAAGATACAGTATCAGTATCTACGTCTAATGTTCCACCATTGTCTCTTTCCTTTTTGAAAAGATCCATAGCTTCATTCCATAATTTTTTAGTGTTCTCAGTTGCTCCAGCTAAGAAAGAATCATCTCCCTCATATGGTTTGTAGTTTAATTGTATGAACTCTCTTACGTTTATTTCTTTAGTCCATCTACCAGTTTTGAATCCTTGCCATGCATTCATGTTGATAGCCTCCTTAAGTTTATATGTGTTGAGTATATTTATTTTATAAAATCTAGCTAGATATTTTTTAAACAATATAATCATAACATAGAATTAGTATTTTGTATACAGAATTTTACACTATCTTTTCTTTTTTGATAGATTTTTCTGTTATTTTGTTATATTCATATGATACCCGGTTAAAATGTCGAATAAACATAAATTTTAAGAATAATTTTAAAATTTTTTATACATATAGAATTAAGTTGATTGAATATGTATTTAATAAGGGGGGATATAATGATATTTATAATAGGTCTATTTATAATAGGATTTATACTTATAACAAAGGGTGCTGATATTTTTATAGATTCTACTATATCTGTAGGGAAAAAAACCAACATACCTGAAATTGTTTTAGGTGCAACTATAGTTAGCCTAGCAACTACATTTCCTGAATTGACAGTTTCATTATGTGCATCAATAAAAGGGCACACAACAATGAGTTTAGGAAATGCAATAGGGTCTATAATTTGCAATACTGGGTTAGCACTTGGATTAGTAGCAATTATTAGGCCTTTTAAAGTTGATAAAAAAGTATTTAATTCAAAAGCTACATTATTAATTATATCTATAATTATTTTAATTGTATTAGGATTGGATAAAGTTATAGATAGAAAAGATGCTATGGCTCTAATGGGAATGTTAATTATTTACATGATTAACAATTACAAGAGTATACCTAAAACTAAAATGAGATTAGTATCAGATGCGAGTGCGAGGAAAGATGTAAAATCAATCAATATGTTGAAAATAGGTTTTTTATTTATAGTAGGAATAATTATGATGATAATAGGTTCTAGGCTATTGGTGGATAATGGAATAATAATAGCCGAATATATCGGAGTTCCACAGGGAGTTATAAGTTTAACTGTAATAGCATTAGGGACTTCGCTTCCTGAGTTAGTATCTTGCTTAACAGCTATAAAAAAGAAGCATAATGCTATATCTGTAGGCAATATATTAGGCGCTAATATTTTAAATATAGTTTCAGTAATATCTATATCATCTTTTATAAATGATACGCCAATACTTAAACAAACATCAATTATAGATTTTCCATTTATGATAGTATTAGTTTTAATTTTAACAGTTCCTACAATTATAAAGGAAAAAATTTATCGACTTCAAGGCGTCTTAATGCTACTTACATATTTACTGTATTTATTTGTTATATATTTTACATATATAAAATAAAAAAATAGAGGGTTATATAATACCCTCTATTTTGCTTTAAATTGAATACGATATTTACTATTAGGATAAAATATTAATTGCATAATATTTAAAAAAAATATATAATTGATAAAGTTAATATAAATTGATAACGGAAAGGAAACAATATATGAATATAGTTAAATTCGATGATTTACCAATAAATGAGAACATAAAAAAAGCTGTATTAGAAATGGGATTCGAGGAACCATCTCCAATACAAGCACAAGCAATACCAAAAATAATTACTGGAGTAGATATTATAGGTCAAGCACAAACAGGTACGGGGAAAACAGCAGCATTTAGTATACCTATATTAGATATGGTAGACCCAGAGGACAAGAGTCTACAAGCGGTAGTTTTATGTCCAACAAGAGAATTAGCAATACAAGTTTCAAGTGAAATAAGAAAAATAGGTAAGTACATGCACGGGATAAAAACTTTACCTGTATATGGAGGACAACCTATAGACAGACAAATAAAGTCGCTTAAGAGTGGGGTTCAAATAGTTATAGGAACTCCAGGTCGTATAATAGACCATATAAATCGTAAGACTTTAAAGTTAGATAAAGTAAAAATGGTTATATTAGATGAAGCGGATGAAATGCTAGATATGGGATTCAGAGAAGATATCGAAATGATTTTAAATCAAACTCCTGAAAATAGACAAACAACTTTCTTCTCAGCTACTATGCCTAAAGGAATATTAGATTTAACAAAAAGATTCCAAAAAGATCCTGAGCATGTAAAAATAGTTAGAAAAGAACTTACAGTTCCTAATATAAAACAATACTATATAGAAACTAAATCTGCTAATAAGTTAGAAGTATTATGTAGATTGGTAGATGTATATAACCCTAAATTATCAGTAGTATTTTGTAATACAAAAAGAGGTGCTGATGAATTAGTCAGTGATTTACAAGCAAGAGGATACTTCGCAGATGCATTACATGGAGATTTAAAGCAAACTCAAAGAGATATAGTAATGGATAAGTTCAGAAATGGAACTATAGATATATTAGTTGCTACAGATGTTGCTGCTAGAGGGATAGATGTTGATGATGTAGAAGCTGTATTTAACTATGATTTACCACAAGATGAAGAGTACTATGTACACAGAATCGGAAGAACAGGAAGAGCTGGTAGAAATGGAATATCATTCACTTTTGTTTTCGGAAAAGCAATGAGAAAGATGAAAGATATAGAAAGATACACTAAATCTAAATTAGAAAAGCATAGCATACCTTCAATATCAGATGTTGAAGAGAAAAAAGTAAGCTTATTCTTTGATCAAGTAAAATCTACTATAGAAGAAGGTCATTTAACAAAACAAGTACAATGGTTAGAGAACTTCTGCAAAGAGGAAGATTATGATACTTTAGATATAGCTGCTGCTTTAGTTAAGTTAGCTCTAGGTGACGAGGCGAAAGAAGAAATAATAGAAGAAAGTCATAGCACAGGTGCAGAGTCTGGAATGACTAGATTATTTATCAATATAGGTAGAAAACAAAAAGTTCAAGCTAAAGACATCGTTGGAGCTATAGCTGGAGAAGTTGGAATACCAGGAAAATTAGTTGGAACTATAGATATATATGATAAATATACTTTTGTGGAGATACCAAAGAAACACACTAGAAAAGTTCTTGATAAGATGAAGAACATAAAAATAAAAGGAAATAAAGTTAATATAGAAAAAGCAAATAACAAAAGAAAAAAACAATAAATTAGGGACAAGTTTGCCTCCTTTTGAATAATCTATAATAAGACTTCAAAAGGAGGTGTTTTATTTGTCAGAAACAGTATTTCAAATGTTAATATGGTTAATATCTGTAGTTATAACAGTAGGAGGCGGATATTTAATAATATATTTAAAGAATAAAATAGGTAGTGAAAAATTAAGTTCATATTACAATATTGCTAAAATGATTGTAATGAGTATAGAGCAAACACAAACAAATTTAACTTCTGAAGAAAAGAAACAAATTGCAGTAGATCATTTAAAGAAACTAACTAAAAATAAGTTAAGTGATGAAGAAATAGATAGATTAATTGAATCATCTGTATATGAAATAAAAAAATTAATTTTAAATAATAAATTATAGAACATAAAGGGTGTTTCAAATATTTTGGAACACCCTTTTTTTATTAGATTTAGAATTCTAGGTTTAAAGATAATAGTCTTCTTTTAAGTTCATTCATTACGTTAATTTCATCAGTTAAAGAATTTGCATCATAGGTAACTGAAAACCTTAGAAAACTTCCACAATCATCCCAAGGAACGGTAGATACTAAAGCATGAGAAAGTATATAAAGACTTGCTTCTTCAGCACTACTAAATCTAACTCCATTTTTAACACCCTTAGGTATTTTCACATAAGAATAAAATCCAGCATCTGGCTTATTTGTTTTAAATCCAACTTGATTTAAAACATCAATCAACAAATCAAATCTTCTTGAATATCTTTCTTTATTTAAATTAATTAAGTTATGATAGTTATCAAGTGCATAAGCGCCTGCTTTCTGAATAGCCCTAAACTGACCAGAGTCAGTATGGCCTTTTATAGCACAATATAGTTGCATAGCTTTTTTAGAACCTACAACAAATGCTAACCTCCAACCAGTCATATTAAATGCTTTTGATAAAGAATGAATTTCTATACAGACATCAAGGGCCCCATCAACACTAAGAATACTAAGAGGAATACAGTCTCCATAAGTTAAAGCTCCGTAAGCTAAATCAGAAACAATTATGATATCATTTTCTTTTGCAAATTTAACTGCATGCTCATAAAATTTTTTTGTTGCGATTTGACCGGTAGGATTATTAGGATAATTTAAATATAGAAGTTTTGATCTTTTCTTTATATCTGCAGGTATATTGTCTAAATCTGGATAAAAATTATTTTCGGGACATAAAGGGAGTTTATAAATTTCACCACCTAAAAACTTAGAATATGTTCCAAGTACTTGATATGCAGGGGATGGCATTAGACATATATCCTCAGGATTTATAAAACATAGTGGAATCATAGCAAGTACTGGTTTAGAGCCTATTCCATGAACTATATTTTCAGGAGTTATATTTTTCAAATTATACATATTATTTAAATATCTACAAGCTGATTCTTGAAATTCAATAATTCCATTGTCTGAGTAAAATCTATTTTCAGGCTTTCCAGCTTCCATACATAATATATCAACAATAGAACTATCAGCCATTTGATCTGGTTCTCCAACTCCCATATCAATAAGTTTTACATCAGGAAACTTAGATTTAACCTCTTTTGTTATTTTTTTTATTTTCTCAAATTTATAGAGTTTATCATTGCTTTCAAAAAATGATGAACCACCAAGTCGGGTAGAAACTTTGTTGTCAATAAAATCCATTATTATTCCTCCAAAACTAATTTAGTATAA
>NZ_LBBT01000167.1 GCF_001006285.1 Paraclostridium benzoelyticum | reverse complement strand
CTCTAACCAACTGAGCTAAAGGTCCACATTTGTTTTTATATTGGTAGCGGTAACAGGAGTCGAACCTGTGACCTTTCGGGTATGAACCGAACGCTCTAGCCAACTAAGCTATACCGCCATATATTTGGTGCCCAGAGGCGGAATCGAACCACCGACACGGGGATTTTCAGTCCCCTGCTCTACCGACTGAGCTATCTGGGCATTTGGCGGAGAGGGTGGGATTCGAACCCACGGTCCCTTTCGGAATCACTGGTTTTCAAGACCAGCTCCTTAAACCACTCGGACACCTCTCCATTGGTGATCCATCCGCGACTCGAACGCGGGACACCCTGATTAAAAGTCAGGTGCTCTACCGACTGAGCTAATGGATCATTCTATTTACTTGGCAGGGGATGCAGGACTCGAACCTACGCATGTAGCAGTCAAAGTGCTATGCCTTACCGACTTGGCGAATCCCCTATGAATGTGGTGAGCGCACAGGGATTCGAACCCCGGACACACGCCTTAGAAGGGCGTTGCTCTATCCAGCTGAGCTATGCACCCACATTTTTTTAAATTTGGTGCGGATGAAGGGAGTCGAACCCCCACGCCATAGGCGCCAGATCCTAAGTCTGGTGCGTCTGCCAATTCCGCCACATCCGCGCAAATTATTAAGTTGGTGGAGGATGGTGGATTCGAACCACCGAAGTCAGTGACAACAGATTTACAGTCTGCCCCCTTTGGCCGCTCGGGAAATCCTCCACGTTGGAGCTAGTGATAGGAATCGAACCTACAACCTGCTGATTACAAGTCAGCTGCTCTACCGTTGAGCCACACTAGCATATTGGCGGGAATAACAGGACTCGAACCTGTGACCCATTGATTAACAGTCAATTGCTCTACCAACTGAGCCATATTCCCACATTATTAGTTTATTCATTTTTAATTAAGTTGGCGGGAATAACAGGACTCGAACCTGTGACCCATTGATTAACAGTCAATTGCTCTACCAACTGAGCCATATTCCCGCGTATTTAATTATTTTGGCGACCTGGAAGGGACTCGAACCCTCGACCTCCAGCGTGACAGGCTGGCATTCTAACCAGCTGAACTACCAGGCCGCAATTGGTGGGACTAACAGGGCTCGAACCTGTGACCCCCTGCTTGTAAGGCAGGTGCTCTCCCAGCTGAGCTATAGTCCCATATTTATTCTGGAGCGGGTGAAGGGGATCGAACCCTCACAGCCGGCTTGGAAGGCCGGAACTCTACCATTGAGCTACAC
>NZ_LBBT01000166.1 GCF_001006285.1 Paraclostridium benzoelyticum | reverse complement strand
AAATGTCTAAGAAAACTAAAACTGAATTTAATAATCAATGGGCAACTTCTTTGAATGATTTAACAAGCAAGTCAGAATCTATACAAAAAAATGAAAACAATAATCAATGGACTTCAACTTTAAAAAATTCTTCAGAAGCTTATTTAAAAGATTTATCTTCTAGAAAACATAAAAAATAATTTTTTTACTTTAGATAAAAATGACTATGTCACCTTAGATATAGCCATTTTTATATTTTTGTTATTAAGATTAAATTTTATGTATTTTAAATAAGTAAATTTACATTATTCAATATTATTTATTTAATT
>NZ_LBBT01000165.1 GCF_001006285.1 Paraclostridium benzoelyticum | reverse complement strand
GCTACTGATCGTTGCCTTGGTAAGCCATTACCTTACCAACTAGCTAATCAGACGCGGGTCCATCCTGTACCGCCGGAGCTTTGATACAAAAGCCATGCGACTTTTATATGTTATCCCGTATTAGTATACCTTTCGGTATGTTATCCGTGTGTACAGGGCAGGTTACCCACGCGTTACTCACCCGTCCGCCGCTCTCTCCGAAGAGATCGCTCGACTTGCATGTGTTAGGCACGCCGCCAGCGTTCATCCTGAGCCAGGATCAAACTCTCAAATATAATTTAAAAAGTTGTCCATCGCTCAGCTAATCATTATCTGAATATCTGGCTTGGTTGTTTGTGTTTAATTCTTAAAAAAGAATTTATATAATTAACCTACTGTTTAATTTTCAAAGTTCATTTTTGTTTTGCCCTTTTCTTAAGGACAAGTAATACTATACCACCTTAATTTAACATCGTCAACACTTTTTGTAATATTTTTTTAATTATTTTGCAATTTTTTCTTGATAATATTCCCCCGTTCTTTTAACTCTAGTATTTGCAATACTTTTGCGTTTGGCTTTCATATTAGTTTTTTTAGATTTAGCACTATTAAACTCTCTTATAATTTCTGAATTTATATGAATCATAACTTGTAGAACTAATCCCATCACAGATAAAAGGCACATCCAATTAATTAAATTTTTCATATCAAATCCCCCTAATTTTTTATTAATACTTAACTTCTAAATTTTTATTCCATTTTCCTTTATATACTTTTCACCATTACCTATCATTTTCTAATCTTATCTTTCAGTTTTTTTCAGCATTTAATATTTGTTCTCAAAATTATATATCGCTATTAATTCTTTACTGTTGAATTAAATATAAAAAAATTTGCTTTACTTGAGCGACTACGTCTGCGAACCACTTTATGTCACCACCAACTTCGTCCGTTGCTCAAAACTTTTTTACGCCAACATCAACCTAATTAATATATCTATATTTCATAGATTATCCATAATTTTTTATTTAATGTAATTTTCTTAAGCATAAAAAAACCTTTCTAAAATATTTTTAGAAAGGTTCTAATCTATTGTTTACTCTTCTATTTCATCTGTAGAGTTTTCTTTTATAGGTTTCATTGTAGGGAATAATATAACATCTCTTATAGATGGAGAGTTTGTTAATAACATCATAACTCTATCTATTCCTATTCCTAGACCGCCTGTTGGAGGTAGACCTACTTCTAGCGCATTTACAAAGTCTTCATCCATATCACAAGCTTCATCATCACCTAACTCTTTCTTTCTTAATTGATCCATAAATCTCTCTTTTTGATCGATAGGATCATTAAGTTCAGAGAATGCATTTGCCAATTCCCACTTATTAGCGAAAGCTTCAAATCTATCTGTTCTTCTAGGATCCTCTACATTTCTCTTAGCAAGCGGAGAAACTTCTACTGGATGATGAGTTATAAATGTAGGTTGAACTAGCTTATCTTCACCAAATTCTTCAAATAAAGCGTTGATAACCTCTCCTCTTCTCATACCAGGAGTTATTTCTATACCTTTTTCTTTAGCTACTTTTAATGCTTCTTCATCAGTATCTATAGTAGAGAAATCTACACCAGCATACTCTTTTACACATTCTTCCATAGTCATTCTTCTCCATGGAGGCGTAAAGTCTATTTCTGTTCCTTGATAATCTATTTTCATACTTCCAGTTGCAGCTTCAGCCATATGAGCTATTACATTTTCAGTAATTTCCATCATATCTGTATAATCTGCATATGCTTGGTATAATTCTATAGCAGTGTACTCAGGATTATGTTTAATTGACATACCTTCATTTCTAAACATTCTTCCCATTTCATATACCTTATCAAATCCACCTACTATAAGTCTCTTTAAGTACAACTCATTAGCTATTCTTAAATACATCGGTATATCTAATGTGTTATGATGAGTTATAAATGGTCTAGCATTCGCTCCACCAGCTATAGTATTTAATATAGGAGTCTCCACTTCTAAGAATCCTCTTTCATCTAAATAAGATCTTAAAGCTTTCATAGCTTTAGTTCTTGTAACGAAAGCATCTTTAACTTCTGGGTTAACTATTAAATCAACATATCTTTGTCTATATCTTAAATCTTGATCTTTTAATCCATGGTATTTCTCTGGAAGAACTTGAAGAGACTTAGTTAATAATTTTACATCATTAGCTTTTATAGATATCTCTTCTCTCTTAGTTTTAAATACTTCACCTTCGATACCTATTATGTCACCTATATCATATGTAGAGAACACAGCATATTCTTCTTCACCTATTCTATCTAATCTTACATAGCACTGTATTCTTCCTTCTTGATCTTGTATGTCTATAAATCCAGCTTTACCTTGTATTCTCTTACTCATTATACGTCCAGCTAGTTTAACAACCTTACCTTCAAAAGCTTCAAAGTCATTCTTTATATCTGTAGAACAGTTAGTTCTATCGTATCTACTTATATGGAATGGATTTCTTCCCATCTCTTGTAATTTAGCTAATTTCTCTCTTCTTACTTTAAGTACTTCTGTAAGTTCTTCTTTAGCTTGATCATTAACGTTTTGTTGATCATTATTCATTTGTATACCTCCAGATTATCTTCTTATTTCTAATATCTCGAATTTAGCAATACCATCAGGAACTTGAACATCTACTACTTCTCCTTTAGCTCTACCTAAAAGAGCTTTTCCTACAGGTGATTCGTTAGATATCTTACCTTCATATGGATCAGCTTCTGCAGAACCAACTATTGTGTATTCTACTTCTTCTTCGAACTCCATATCATTAACTTTTACTATAGATCCTATAGTAACTATATTTGAATCTATTTTAGATTCATCTATTATAACTGCTTTTCTAAGCATATTTTCAAGCTTCATTATTCTTTCTTCAACTTGTGCTTGCTCATTTTTAGCTTCATCATACTCAGCATTCTCTGATATATCTCCGAAAGATATAGCTACCTTTATTCTCTCAGCAACTTCTCTTCTTCTAACTGATTTCAGATGCTCAACCTCATCTTCTAATTTTTGATATCCTTCTTGAGTTAATAATATTTCCTTATTATCTTCCATAACCCCTACAGCTCCTTCTCTTTGATTTTTATTTAACATTAAACAAAATTAATTTTATATCTTATACTATTTATGCGCTATATTATAAATTACTATCACCCTTATGTCAAGGAGTGCGATAAGTAGTCACGTAGCTTGTTTACTACTTCTTCATAGCTTTCTATCTTGTTAATTTCATCTCTTAATTTAGCCGAACCTCTAAGTCCTTTTAAGTACCATGCAATATGTTTTCTCATTTCTCTTACAGCTACATATTCTCCATGTTCATCTATTGCTAATTTAAGATGTTTTAAAGCTGCATTTATTTTTTCTTCACCTGTAGGCTCAGGTAAAATTTCTCCTGTTTTCATATAATGGTTGATTCTTTTAAATATCCAAGGGTTCCCTTGAGCTCCCCTACCTATCATTATAGCATCACAATTAGTTTTATTTATCATGTTTATAGCATCTTCAACTTCAAAAACATCTCCGTTACCTATTACTGGTATGTTTATATTTTCTTTTATTTTAGCTATTATATCCCAGTCAGCCTTGCCAGAGTAATATTGTTCCCTAGTTCTACCATGTATAGCTAATGCACTTATTCCAGAAGCTTCTGCTATTTTAGCTATTTCAACTGCATTTATATTATTGTCATCCCAGCCTTTTCTAATCTTTAAAGTAACAGGTTTTTTAGAGTTCTTTACAACAGATTTTAAAACTTCTTCAGCTAACTTCGGAGTTCTCATAAGAGCTGATCCATCACCATTTTTTACAACCTTAGGGGCCGGACATCCCATATTTATATCCAATATTTCATTAGGATATTCATTTAGTATTTCCGCTGCTCCTCCCATAAATGCTGGATCCGAACCAAAAATTTGCACTGCTACCGGATGTTCTTCCTCTTCTATTTTAAGCATTTTTTTCGTATTTTGATCATCATAGCAAAGTGCTTTTGCATTTATCATTTCTGTGTACAACATTCCACAGTCTTGTTCTTTACATATAAGCCTAAAAGGTAAATCTGTTACTCCTGCCATAGGAGATAAAAACACTTTATTGTCTAACGTAACATTTCCTATTTTCATATACGGTCTCCTTTATTAATATATTTATTATAAATATACCCAATTTATTTAATAAACTTATCATAAAAAAGGAACTGGATGTAAAATCCAATTCCCTGCTACTATTCTTTATTTTTATTGTAAATAATTTTTAATCCCTCTAGGGTTAAATTTTTATCTACACAATCTATACTATCAGTTTCTGATGCTATCAATGATGAAAGTCCTCCAGTAGCTATTACTTTTATATCTTCATTTCCTAATTCCTTTTTCATCATAGCTATAATCTTGTCTACTAATCCTACATATCCATATATTATCCCCGATTGCATAGCCGAAACTGTATTCTTGCAAATCGTCATTCCAGGTTTTAACAGTTCAACTCTAGGAAGTTTTGATGCTCTTTGGAATAAAGCTTCACTTGATATCTTTATACCTGGCGCTATAGTCCCACCCAAGTACTCTCCCTTTTCTGATATTGCACAAAATGTTGTAGCTGTTCCAAAATCTATTATTATCATCGGTGATTTATATTTTTCTATAGCAGCTACAGCATTTACTATCCTATCTGCTCCTACTTGTTTAGGGTTATCATATTTAATATTTAATCCTGTTTTTATACCAGGTCCAACTATTAAAGGTTGTTTATTGAAATATTTCACACAGAAATTTTCAAGTGAATGCATAACATTAGGTACAACTGATGATATTATTATATCTTTTATTGAATTTTTGTCTACATTGTCATATTGAAATAAATTATTTATCAACATCCCATATTCATCAGATGTCTTTGCTTTATCCGTACTAATTCTCCAATAATTTTTTAACTCTTTTCCCTCATATATACCTAAGACCATGTTCGTATTACCAACGTCAAATACTAAAAGCATCTACTCTAACCTTCTTTCTATTTTTTGCTTTTCTTTAGTATAGCTACAACTCCTGATACTACTAAAGCTCCAACTATAGCTTCGGGGATTCCATTAGTAGTAGCAATACCTAATATTACAGCTCCAGCCGTGGATGTATCTCCTCCTATAGCTTCTACGTATCTTTGTGCATATAAGAAATATACCATTCCTAAAACACCAAATGTATTTATAAGAGAACCTATCAACCCTGAAAAAGCACCTGCAACTGATGTTTTTTTCATTATTTTAAATACACCTTTATATACATAGAATGACACAATTCCCATTATAACTCTAGGTAGTATAGATATAAAAGGATTCATAAATATGAATGAAGTTGGTTTTGGCATTGTAATAGCTCTTATAAAGCTTGTAAATCCAAAAATAAATCCTATTATTCCTCCTACCACAGGCCCTTCTATTATAGAACCTATTATTACAGGTATATGCATTATAGTTGCATCAATGGGTCCAATTGGTATAAATCCTAAAGGTGTCATTGATAGCATTATTGATATAGCAGATAACATACCTATTATCGCCATTTGTCTAACATTTATTTTCTTTCTTGTTTGAACCTGTGTTTTCATCATAAAATTTACCTCCGTTCCAGCTCTTATAGATGCCGGACTTTTTATTTTTCACTAATCAATTATCTATACAATAAATCAGTCAGGCTCCTATTTTTTATGGATGCCAGCTGCAACAAAACAATTTTATCAATATGAAATAACATTGTCAATAATTCTTATTTCAAATTAATTTCATTGTACGATAGTATGTTATTAGTTTTCGATGCATTTTTTATTGCGTTTATTACACTTTTTTCCACAACCTCACTTGCTATTGAACCTAATAATGTTATATCAGTTTCAACTTCGCCCGTTGCTAATGTAAATATCGTATCTCCATCATGAGGAGTATGTATGGGGAATATAGATTTAGCAAAACCATTATGAGCCATCTGTGATATTTTTTTACATTCAGCTTTTGATAATTTAGCATTGGTTACAACTGCACCTATAGTAGTATTGTCTATATTAAAGCCACCCTTATTAACACCTTTTTTCATTAAATCATACGTATTTAAAAAATCAGTTTTATCATCATTTAAAACACCAGCTATAACTTGTCCATTTTCATATACATCACCAAATGCATTCACAGCTATAATCGCAGAAACCACCAATCCATTGTCTAATTTAATTGAATAACTCCCTATACCTCCCTTTGTACAAAACTCATTTCCTCTTATTTTTCCAACTGTAGCTCCACATCCAGCACCATAATTCCCTTGCTTAAGTTCAATATCATTAGCTATTTGGCAAGCTTTGTATCCCATTTCTATATTTGGTCTACATTTAGGATCTCCTACTCCTAAATCAAATAAAACCGCACCAGTAACTATAGGAACTTTCCCTACTCCAACATCAAACCCTATTCCTTTTTCTTCTAGATATCTACTAACCCCACATGTAGATTCCAATCCAAACGCAGAACCTCCTGATAACACAATAGCATGGACTTTCTGAACCATATTTATAGGATCTAATAAATCAGTTTCTCTAGTTCCTGGAGCTGAGCCTCTAACATCAACTCCACAAACCCCTCCATCTTCACATATAATAACAGTGCACCCTGTTAATCCTTCTTTATCTTCTACCTGTCCAACTTTTATACCTTTTACGTCTAAAATATTATTAAACATATCCATGCTCTCCTCTTATAGAAACTTCTCCCGATATAATTTCTTTTAATTTTCCATTTTTATCTTTAACTACTAAATCTCCATTTTCATTTATATCTATACAAGTAACTTGTTCTTTAACATTATTTTTTATGGTATATATTTCTTTACCTATAATCGCAGAGTAATTTTTACATACATCTAGAGTAGAACTTTTATCATTTTCATTTATATACGAATTATATTTTAATTCAAATTCACTAAGTATATTTCTAACAATATCAACTCTGGATATTTCATATCCTTCTCTTTGTATTGATGTTGCAATATTTCCTATCTCCTCAGGAAAATTAATAGTTTTTACATTTATTCCAATGCCTACCACAATATAATTAACTCTCTCTATCTCTGCCGAAAGCTCTGTTAGTATCCCACAAGTTTTCTTTCCATTTAATATAATATCATTAGGCCATTTTATAGTAGCTTCTACCCCTAAGTTTCTTAATGCTTTAACTATACTCGCTCCAGCAACTAAGGTTATAAAAGGCGCATCCATAGGAAGTATATTTGGCTTTAGAATTATACTCATCCATATTCCTTCATGCTTTTCAGAGTGCCAGCACTTTCCTAATCTACCTCTTCCACTCACTTGTTCTTCACTTAAAATCACAGTTCCATCTGTAGCTTCGTTAGCTATTGACTTAGCATAATTATTTGTAGAATCTATAGAATCAAAATGTATTATTTCCTTTCCTATAAACTTAGTTTTAAGATTATGTAGTATATTTTCTTTACTTAAAATATCATTTGGTGATTCTTTTAATCTGTATCCTTTTTTATTAACTGACTCTATTTCATATCCTTGTTCTTTTAAAACATTAATATGCTTCCATACAGCTGTTCTAGAAATTCCTAATTGTTTTGAAATTTCTTCTCCTGATATAAATTCTAAATCACTATTTAATAATAAATTAACAATTTTTTCTCTCAAAATAACACCTCTATCTAATTAATAATTAAAGTAAAGGCTAGGGAAAACCCTAGCCTCATTTTTTATTACTCATCTATTTGATCTTTGTCATTATCTACATTATTGTTATTATTAACATCTGCATCCTGAATTTCATCTTTCTTTGCCTCTTTAAAATCAACTTCAATAGCATCTTCTTTATTGATAGTTTCTTCTGTTGCAGCATTTTCTAATTTAGGATCTAATGATAACTCTTTATTAAACGCTTTTATAAACTGATCTGCATCTAATGTTTCGTATATTAATAATGCTTGAGCTACATATTCTAATCTATCCATATTATCAATTAATAATTGTTTGGTGTTTTTATAAGCCGCATTAACGATATCTTTTATTTCTTTATCTATTTCAAATGCAACTTCTTCAGAATAGTTTCTCTTGCTGCCTATACTATTTCCTAAGAATACTTCTTCTTCTCCATCTCCAAATGTCATAGGTCCTAATTTAGAACTCATTCCATATTTAGTAACCATTTGTCTAGCAGTTGCTGAAACTCTTTCTAAATCATTTGACGCTCCTGTAGATATATCATCTAAAGTTAACTCTTCTGCAACTCTACCACCAAGTAAAACAATTATGTTTTCTTTCATTTCATTCTTAGTAGCATAGAATTTATCTTCAACTGGAAGTTGCATTGTAAATCCACCAGCTCTCCCTCTAGGAACAATTGTAACTTGATGAACAGGGCTTACATGCTTAAGAACATGTGCACATACAGCATGACCTGCTTCATGATACGCTGTTAACTTTCTTTCTGGTTCACTTATAACTCTAGACTTTTTAGCAACACCTGCTATTACTTTAGTTATAGCTTCCTCTATAGTTTCCATATGAATTTTCTTTTCTCTTTTTCTAGCTGTAAGTATAGCTGCTTCATTCATTAAGTTTTCTATATCAGCAGGCGTGAATCCTGGAGTTCTTCTTGCAAGAACTTCAATCTTAACATCCTCTGCTAATGGTTTATTCTTAGAATGAACCTTAAATATAGCTTCTCTACCTTTTACATCCGGTGCTCCTACAACCACTTGTCTATCAAATCTACCAGGTCTTAAAAGTGCTGGGTCTAATATATCAGGTCTGTTTGTTGCAGCCATTATTATTATCCCTTGATTAACACCAAATCCATCCATTTCAACTAGTAATTGGTTAAGAGTTTGCTCTCTTTCATCATGACCTCCACCAAGTCCTGCACCTCTTTTTCTACCAACCGCATCAATCTCATCTATAAATATTATAGCTGGAGCATTTTTCTTAGCATCTTCAAATAAAGATCTAACCCTTGAAGCTCCTACCCCAACAAACATTTCAACGAAATCTGATCCACTTATACTAAAGAATGGAACTCCCGCTTCTCCTGCAACTGCTCTTGATAAATATGTTTTACCTGTTCCTGGAGGTCCAACCATTAATATACCTTTAGGTATTCTAGCTCCTAAATCAATATATTTTTTAGGGTTTTTCAAGAAGTCAACAACTTCTTGTAAATCTTCTTTTTCTTCGTTAAGTCCTGCTACATCTTTAAATGTAACTCTTGTTTTATCATCATCTTTATGAACTTTCGCTTTTGATTTTCCAAAGTTCATAACTTTTCCGCCTCCACCTTGAGACTGATTCATAAATACAAACCATAGTATTAATACAAAGAAAAGCATAAGTAGCGATGGTATTATATCAAAGAACCAAGGAGTCGTTGGTTTTGGCGCCCCAATTAATTGTAATTTACCTTCGTTAGCTTGTTTTAATAATTGATCTGCAAGCTTTTCTGATTGAATCTCTTGTGGTATGTATGTTTTAAACTTTTTATTTGTGCTCTTTATAGTTCCCTCTATAACCGTGTCTTCTACAATCTTTATGCTAGATATGTTTTCTTTCATAAGCTCTCTGTAGACACTCGAAAACTTCATTTCTTCTACTTTCTCTGTTGGACTACCTGAGAACTGTACTATCCCCACGATAATTATAAATATAAGTAGATAGAAACCTGCTCCCTTTAAAATCTTATTCAAAAGAAGCCCTCCTTTCGTAAGTTGTTTTAATTTATAGTTTCTTAAAGGTAATCTTTAAGACTTCTTTTGTATTTGCATCAATTTTATAATTTTCACTAATCTTATAATCTCCAACACAAACTACTTCTTCATTATCTACCAATACAGGAATTTTACTTCTTTTTTCCCTTGGTATTTTCAAATCTATGAATAAACTTTTTAATTTCTTGCTTCCTCCCGCAAGTTTTATTTTATCCCCAGATTCTCTATTTCTTACTACTATCCCTCCTTTAAATTTATCTAAATCAAATCCTTTAGAGGATTTATCAGCTTTCATACTTTTAAATCTTTCAATGCTCATTGTCTTAGTTTCTATAAAGACTCCAGTTTCTTTTATTTTTATAACTCCATCTTTAGGAACATTATAATTAAATTCGAAATCTTCATATGTTATTTCTTCATTAGTAAATAATATACTATCATTATTTCTATATACAAACAAACCTCTAGGTAAAACTAATTTTTTATTTATTTTATCTTCATTCTCTAAATCAAATACATCTTCGATATGCTTTTGATCTACAAAATTAGTATCTCCTAAAATATACTTAATAGAATTTCTAATTATTCTACTTTTTATTGCTTTGTGTAAATCAATATATTTATCTAATATGATTTCAACACTTGCATTATTATTTAATTTTGAAACCTCTTTAAATTTTTTATTTCCCTCTTCTTCAATATAATCATTATCTAGCTTTAAGTTATTACCCATTCTACATATAGATTCAATCACATTAGTATTAAAATTTTCTTGCATATACGGAATTAGATCTAATCTTATTTTATTTCTAGTATATATGTTTTCTAAATTTGTACTATCTATTCTCGGATTTAAATTATATTCCTCACAATATGATTCTATACTACTTCTTTCTATATCAAGAATAGGTCTAATTATAGTTTCATCTCTCTTATATTCAATACCTTTTAATCCTTGTAATCCAGTACCTCTCATCATTCTCATGAGAATAGTTTCTGCTTGATCGTTTAGGTTATGTCCTATCGCTATTTTATTTGATTTAGTTTTTTGTTTTATCTCATAAAACATTTCATATCTTAATTTTCTGGCACCTTCTTCTATTGATAATCCATTTTTTTTACAATATTCAGGCACATTTATTGATTTAACAAAAAATTTAATACCTAAACTATCACATAATTGAGATATATACATAACATCCTTTTGTGCTTCTATACCTCTTATTTGGTGATTTAAGTGTGCTGCATATATAGAAATATCGTATTCTTCCTCTAGTTGCTTTAATACATGCAATAAACACACTGAGTCTGGTCCTCCTGATAGACCTAATACTATTTTATCACCCTTTTGTAATAAATTATATTTATTTATAGTACTTCGTACTCTATCTACTATCATAAATCATACCTCTTATACTTAGTTTTTTGACTCAAGTATACTTTCTATAAAAACTTCTTAAATCCTTGTAAAAATTATTTTATTTTAAAACCTTGTTAAATAATATAATACCAAATAAATTAATCTAGGGGTAGTTTTTTTACATACATTTAATTCCACCAATATAAAATTCACATTACTTAAATATATTTAAAATAATATCATACAATAAGAGTATAAAATACTATTTTACAAAATTAATTTTTTAAGTAAGGAGTAATCAAAAATGAAAAAATTTTTATCAGTTTTAATTACATCATTCGTATTAGTATCTTTTATTTCAATTAATTCCCATTGTCTCGAAAGTACACAAGTTGATAAAAAAACTGCTTATATTACATTTGACGATGGTCCAAATAAAAATACTCCTGAAATATTAGATTTATTAAGTAAGTATAATATGAAAGCAACTTTTTTTGTATTAGAAGATAGAATAACCTTATATCCCGACATAGTCAATAGGATGCTTAAAGAAGGTCATTCAATAGGCTTGCATGGTCAAAGCCATGAGAAAGCAGTGTTTTATTCTTCTGGTTCATCTGCTTTAAATGAAATTAATAATACAAGACATACACTGAAAAATTTAACAGGTTATGATACTAAACTAGTTAGAGTTCCTTATGGTAGCAAACCTTACCTAACAAAAAATCAATATTATAGTTTAGTTAACTCTGGTTATAACCTTTGGGATTGGAGCATAGATAGCACAGATACACATAAAAATGCCACTGTATCATCTATAGTTTCTAACACTAAAAATTCCTTAAATGAATCTGTCAATTCAGTTATCTTATTTCATGATAAACAAACAACTGTAAAAGCTTTACCTAGTGTATTGGAGTATTTAAAAAATAATAGTTATGAAATTAGGGTCATAAGCCAAAATCAAACTCCAATGAATTGGTGGAATAGAAATTTTTATTAATTTTAAAAGCTGACTAATAATTAGTCAGCTTTAATTAAGCTCTTCTGCATATATACTCACTTTATTTATTCCTTCAAATAATCCATCTATACACATATTATACTCTATATTTAACTGTATAGATTTATTTATTTTTTTTATTTCTAGTTTTTGAGTATTTATTTTTATATCAAACAATCCTTGTGGCGTTCTATATCTTGTTATTGTCTCTGCTCCTTGAACAAATTTCATATCAGATTTAACAGCCCCAAATCTTTTTATCGAAACTTCATTTTCTGAAACTTTAATCGTAGTTGTTACATGAACAGATTCTTCTTCTAATTCTTCTTTATAAACTATGTATATATCATTATTTTTCTCATACATACTTCCTTTAGATGTAACTTCTATTAAATCTTCATTACCTAAATTGTCATATTGCTTTGTATGCATAGATATATTTACATCGATCATATTTAACCTCCATAATAATATAAACCTTAGGTGAGTTTTACCTAAAGTTTATATTTTCACTAGTATTTTTGAATTTCAACTTGTTCTATATCCGTTATTTCTCGATTAAGAAACTCTTTACCTATAGATGCAAACCTTTCAGGTATATCAGATACGTAATATTTATAGTATCCACCTTTATCTGCATTAGTATTTAACAGATTGTTTTTAGTTAAAACATCTTTTAAATCTTTAGCTGTTTCTCTAGCAGGATTTACTAAAGATATTTTACCCTCTAATACTTTATTTATAGTTTTCTTTAAAAGTGGATAATGAGTACACCCTAAAACTAATGAATCTATATTTGAAGCCTGTAACTCTTCTAAATATTTTTTAGCTGTTAACTCTGCTACTTCCGTATTTGCCCAGCCTTCTTCAACTATAGGAACAAATAATGGACAAGCCTTTCCAATTATTGTTATTCGATCATCCAACTTATGAATTTCGCCCTCATAAGCTTTTGAATTTATAGTCCCTTCTGTCCCTATAACTCCTACAACTTTATTTTTAGTAGTATAAGCAGCAGTTCTAGCTCCAGCTTCTATAACACCTATTATAGGTATATCATACTTTGCTTGTGCTAGTTCTAAGCTTCTAGCAGTTGCTGTATTACAAGCTATTACTATCGCCTTAACACCTTTAGATATTAAAAAATTAATAGCTTGAAAAGTGTATTTAATAACTGTTTCTTTAGATCTTGATCCATAAGGAACTCTAGCTGTATCTCCAAAATATACTATATTTTCACTAGGAAGTATACTAGTTATTTCTTTTAAAACTGTAAGCCCTCCTAATCCCGAATCAAAAACTCCAATTGAATTATTATTCATTTAACATGCACCTTCTTCTATTGTCTATCCTCTATAGCTAATTTTATTAAATTGTCTATAAGGTCAGTGTATTGTATTCCCGTTGCATCCCAAAGTTTTGGATACATACTTATATTCGTAAATCCCGGTAAAGTATTTATTTCATTTATATAAATTTCTCCATCTTTTTTATCAATAAAAAAATCTACTCTAGAAAGACCTTTACCATCTATAGCTTTAAAAGCATCTATAGCCATTTGTCTTATTTTTATCATAGTTTCTGCATTAATGTTAGCAGGTATTTCTAGCTTGGATACTCCATTTATATATTTATCTTCATAATCATAAAAATCTTTTGCAGGTATTATTTCTCCAGCTATTGATGATTTAACTTCATCATTTCCTAAAACAGCAACTTCAATTTCTCTTGCATCTATACCTTGTTCTAATACTATTCTTCTATCATACTTTAAAGCTTCATTTATTCCAATTAAAAGCTCATTTCTATTAGATACCTTTGATATCCCTACACTAGAACCCATATTAGCTGGCTTAACAAATATAGGATAATTTAAAGTTTGCTCTATTCTATCAAGCTCATCATTCTTACTTATATCAAATTCCCATTTCGTTGTATAAGTATAATTTACTTGAGGTAATCCAATTTGAGTAAATACTTTCTTACATATAAGTTTATCCATACCTACACTAGACGCTAAAACCCCACATCCAACATACGGGATATTACTTATGTCAAATAGCCCTTGTATCTTTCCATCTTCTCCATAAGGTCCATGAAGTACAGGAAATAAAACATCGATCTGTTTAAAGCCTCCATCATTAAATTCTATACCTACTTTAGAATTTCCATTAGGTATCAAATTAATTTTAACAGTTTTATCCGCTAATCCTTCCCATTTTCCATTTTCAATATTTTCTGCAGAACCACTGTAATACATCCATTTCCCGTCTTTAGTTATTCCTATTGTGTGTATATCATATTTTTCTTTATTTATATTCTTAAATATAGATGAAGCTGAAATTCTTGAAACATCATGTTCACCGGATTTTCCACCGAAAATTAATGCTACACTTAATTTTCTCATCTTATTTCACCCTTCTAATTTAATTTGTATTTTTATAATTATATGCGTTTTTATTATCTAAGTGATTATTATAGTTCATTTAACAAAAAAAATAAAGGAGTAGTTACTCCTTTATTTTTAATATTTATCTATTTTGCAAATACATGATTTCCTATTCTTTTATATGGATCTAGTTTTTTAATCCAGTTACATGTTGAAATTTTAGGATTCCAAAAATATATTGCTCCACTCGTAGGATCATTTCCATACAAAGCTTCCCTAGCTGCCTTATATGCACTATCTGTTGGTTCCTTATAAATCTCACCATTATCTACTACTGAAAATGCATTTCTTTGATAAATAACATCTTTTATATTTCCTGGAAACCTAGAATCTAAAACTCTATTTATTACAACTGCAGCTACAGCAACTTGTCCTTCATATTCTTCTCCTCGAGCTTCACTAGATACCAATTTAGATAATAGATACAATTCATCATTTGTAATGCTTATAACTTCTTTTGCTTCTGATTTATTTTCTTTATTATTGCTAACAAACTTATTACTTTCAATTCTATAGCTATTTTGTGTATCGCTATCAGCAAATACACTATTACTATTAAGTGTTAAAATTAGCAGAGTAAACATCGCTAAAAAGAATTTGGTGTGATACTTCATGTCGTAAAATCCACTCCTTTAAAATATATTATTTCTTGTTAGACTTTAAATCCTCTATTATTTCTAATATTTTAAATTTGATTTTTTTATTAGATGCTTTTTCAATATTTTCTCCTGATATCAACTTATATTCTTCATCTGTTAATACCTTTTTTAACTTTTCATCTGTCTCCTTGTCTATAACACCATTATTTTCATCAACAAAGCATAGGGGAGGAAACATAACGCACCACCAATTTCTACCTTGTCCTTCACCTATAATTATTCTTAAAGCTTTATACTCTCCTGCTGGTAAAACTATATTTGAATATTGTTTTGCAGGAAAATTAGTATATTCCAAATTAACCTTCACTTCATAAGTATACCCATTTTCCTCAATAATATTTTTAGATATTTTTTCTAAGTTTTTTTTCTGAGATAAAATTATCTTTTCACTTTCTTCTATACTATTAGATTTCTTTAACATTGGTTGTAAATACTTGATAACTTCATCTCTTACTTTCAATTTTAAAGCTTGGTCTTCGTCACTATCACTATTTGCTAAAACATGAAATCTTATTAATTTATCTTTATAATTACTTGAAACTCTTTCAACTTTAGTTACTTCCCCAAAAATATATATAGTACTCATTATAATCATAGCTATTAATAAAACACTCAATCCTAATATTCTTAACTTTATCCTCTTCATAATATATATCCCCCTAATATATTTTAATATCTTGATTATCTCCCGATATTTTTTTTTTATTCTTAGAGTTTTAAAAAAAATAGACTGTTAATTTAAACAGTCTATCTCTTTATATATTTTTATTATTCATGGCTCTCTCTATTATAAATTGTTCAGCTTTTTCGATATGCTCTATAGCATATTTTTTAGCATCTTCATTATTACCAGATATTATAGCTTTTAAAATTCTATCATGCTCTTCTACTAAATTGTCTGATGTGTCAAAATCAGATATATATGTTGCTCTGAACCTATGAACTTGTTCCCAAAGTGAATTTATTATTTGACTTAACTTTTTGTTTTTAGTCGCGTTGAATATACATTCATGAAACTCAACATCTTTTTTTAACAGTATATCAATTTCATCTTTTCTTTCGATGCTACGTTTAAAATCTTCTGCTATATCTTGTAATTTTTTAGCATCTTCTTCATGTATTCTCTCTGCCGCTAAATATGCAGCTAAACCTTCTAAGCTCGATCTTATCTCTAATACATCTATTATATCCTTTAATGACATATTAGCTACATATGCACCTTTCCTTGGTAACATAACTACAAGCCCTTCTAGTTCTAGTTTTCTAATAGCCTCTCTTATAGGAGTTCTACTTACCCCTAATTGTTCAGCTAGTTGAACCTCCATAAGCCTTTGTCCTGGTTTTAATTGCCCCTCTAAAATAGCTTCTCTTAAGTTTTCAAAAACTACATCTCTTAACGGTTTATAATTGTCTAAATTTAATTTTGTTAAGCTATCCATAAATTTCAACTCCTTTATTGCTGCTTTTAACTAGATAAACTTGATTGTACTTAGCCTGTAAATCTTCTTTAGCTTTAATTGCACAATCTTTATTGTCAAATAACCCAAAAACTGTAGGGCCACTTCCACTCATCATAGATCCTAATGCTTTATTTTTGATCATTATATCTTCTATTTGTCCTATTTCTGAATAGTTCAAAGAAGTAACTTCTTCTAATACATTCACCATATTCTCAGAAATAAATTTAACATCTTCTTTTTGTAAAGCATCTATAAGTTCTTTATTTTGAGGTCTTCTTTTAACTTTGTCCATATTCAAAGATTGGTAAACTTCCTTTGTTGATACAAATATATTAGGTTTACATACCAAAATATTTAAATTTTCAGGTAAACCTTTTATATTAGTTAATTCTTCCCCTATACCTTCTGCTAATGCACTTCCTCCTGTTATACAAAACGGAACATCAGCGCCTAACTTCAACCCAATATCCCTTAATTCATTTTCACTTAACCCCAAGTTCCATAATTTATTTAAACCTACTAAAACTGCAGCTGCATTAGAGCTTCCTCCTGCCATTCCTGCTGCTACAGGTATATTTTTTTCTATAGAAATTTCTATTCCCTTTTCTATATTAAACTGATTTTTTAATAAATTTACAGCTTTATACATAATATTATCTTCATTTAAAGGTATATCTAAACTATTACTTTTTATTAATATTGAGTTTTCTTCTATTTCAGTTATTTTCAACTTATCATATAGATCTATTGTTTGCATTATCATCTCTACAAGGTGATAACCATCTTCTCTTTTTCCAAGCACATCTATTGATAAATTAACCTTAGCTCTGCTCTTTAAATCTATAGAGTTCATGCTTTCCTCCTTATTGTGCTATAACGACCATAAATATTTATAGTATACATTATACTACAAAAAATAAAATAATAGGGAACTATAATTCCCTATTATCTTATTTTGTACATAATTTTATACTTCTATTGGAGTTTTTTTCTCTATTATTAAACATTGCCCTACGTCTAATTGATCATCTGTTTTTATTTCATTTATCTCAGCAATATCATCTATTGTTGTGTTATATTTCTTAGCTATATTCCATAATTTATCCCCTTCTTTAGCCACATATATCGTTATACTAGGTCTTTGAGATAAATCTACAGGTCCTTGATCTTCTCCCTTAATAATAAAGCTATCTTTTTTCTTATCTAAAACTTCACAATATCTTCTAACTTTCACAGTTACATCTATTTGATCTCTATTTAAATCAAATTCTACTCTGTCTATGTTTACATGATTAAATGCGTTAGCAGTATCTTTTACATTTCCAACCTCAACATCATGAGTAAATGGTATTTCTTCTGTTAATCTATATACTGGTCTTAGGCCTTCTACAGGAGTATATAAAACATCAACTAAAACTACACCTTCTACTATACTCTTTCCACCTTCAAATGATGAATTTTCAACTATTATATTTGAGTCTACACTTACAATATCTTTTATTTGTATATCATCACTATTATTTTTTATAGTATCTCTTATATTAAAAAATTCGCTTCCACTACTTACAACCTTATTAAGTTCAACATTTCTACTTTCAAACTTAAGAGTTCTATCAGGTGAATATGCGTCTTGCAATACCTCTCTTGTAACATCTTCTGATACTTTAACTTTAGCTCTTGCTGTACAATCTACTTCTAAAGCTCCTGTATTTGTTTCTTCATTTCTTTTAAATATATAATTTAAGTCAACTATTTCTACCATAGCTTCTTCTTTCATACCTTCACATGCACCTGGAACTTCTATAAATTGAGTAAAATCTAACCCGACTCTATCTAACTCTACTAATTCACCTTCATAAGTATAAGCTACTGGATTCAATTCTAAAACCCCACCAACTATAACTTTATTGTCAGATACCCTAGTTTCTTTTAATTTCATTCTAGGCCCTATAGAAACTATATTATCTATATCTTCAGTACTTATATTTATAGTATCTCTAACTACACTTTCAGATTTTTCTATTCCAATTATATCTTCAAACTGAACTTCTTTTCTGTGTTTTTGTACATTTTCTATTTGAGAAACATCTTTTACTATATCTATAGTATTTTTTTCAAATAAGCTACCTCTTATATTCAAAAGTGCTCCTACTCTTATCTTTCTTTCATTTATAACTGTACAATCTATATGTTCTACATCATAGAAAAGCATATTTTCCATATCAGCTACTATATTATCCTTTTCTACCACTTCATTTATTTCTATTCTTCCCTCTACATTTGATACAGTATTTTTATCTTCAGTTAGATAAATCACATTATAATTAAAATTCCCTCTAAATATTATTTTCCCATCTAATATTTCTTGTTTCTTTAAAGCTATGTACCCCTCTGTTTTTATTATTTCATATACGTCGTCCTTTTTATCTGATACAACAGCTTCTGTTTCTATAAAAGTTTGAAACCTTCCAAAATCAATTCTGTTGTCAACTTGTAAAATATCTTTTATAAGATTCATATGTTACCCTCCTAAATTAAATATAACTATCACACTATATTTATATTTAGGAAGTAAAAAAAAAATTACACCTATTTTTAATAGGTATAATTTTTTAACTTACATTTAATTTATTTGGTTCTTTAATTACTTTCAATTTAACGTTATCAGTTAATAGGTCTGAATAGCTATATGATACTCTAGAATATCCATTATCCTCATCATCTAGCTTAACAACAAATATACTAGGATATACTTTTTCCAGTACACCTTTTTTAGTAACTATTTGTTTTCTTCCTTTATTAGCTTTTAATAAAATTTTTCTTCCTAGGTGCTTCTCTAAAGTCTGTCTTATTTTATTCAAAGTTTGAACAGTGGCCATTACATCACCTTCTTTAACATTATATGTTTGTCATTGTAATATTACCACAATCAAACTTTTTTGTCAAACCTAAACTAAATATTTTATATATTTTTTGATAAAAAGTCAATACTGTTTTTTTTTATGAATTTGGATTATAATCTATATATTTTTTTATACACTAAATCAATAATTATTATATATAGCTAGCGGCATGGTTAATCTAAACTTCCCTCTGGTTTCTATACCTCCTACACCTTTAATTCCTGTAACTGTATGGTTTAATATTTCATCTAAAGGAACAACCTTATCTATTCTAGAGCAAGCAATTTTTTCTACCACCAATAAAGGATCTAGCGCATGTATCATTACACGACTTGGAGAACTTGCAAAATTAGCTCCTGATTTTATTATTTCTTCATAATTAGATTGGCATGCTCCAGCAAATATAACTAAACTATCTAGTGATGGATCATATTTTCTAGCTTCTTTTACTGTTTTTATAAAATTAGCTGTATTTCTATAATTTTTAATGTCTTTAATGTTTCCTTTACTATTAACTATAGCATCGTGTCCTGTTATAACTAATATGGATGGATTATGTTGTTCTAACAAACTTCTAACTTCTTTATATTGAAGACTTTCAGGTATCGCTTTACCCACTGCCGGAATTCCCAATTTAGTATAAACATCTAAACAAATTTTTAAATATTCAGGATCTCCATCTATATGAAGTACTTTCCCTGGCATTCCATATGAATTTTGAACTTGATTTTGACTTTGACCTTGAGCTTGCTTATTATTATTCGAGGACTTTTGCATAGCTCTATTTAGTCTTCTATTTCTCTCTCTAGTTTTTTTTATACTTTTATGCAAAATATTTTCAACATCTTTGTCTATTAATGTATCTTTCATATCATAAAAATTTACTTTTTCTAAGTCATCTATTCCTGAATCTGCAATTATTCTAAAGGCAACCCCTTTTAAAATAGCTATCTTTTGATTATTTTCATCTATTTCAAATCCTATTATTCTGAATATAATATCTCTCTCATAAGACTTTCTTACAACGATGTCTCCTATCTTCATAATATAGTTGTCCTCCTATAAAATTTGTGTTCTTACTTTATAATATGACCGTCGACAAATATTGTTACTATGTACCTTTAATTTGTTTTATATTACTAAGTTGAATTTAAATAATTTACAATATCTGATATTTATCATTGAAATTAATTTATTTAAATGATATTATATTCTTAACAAATGCTTATTTATATAAGCAAATATTTAGATATGGTGATACTAATGACTGATAGAGAAAAAGAAATTTTAAATATTTTAAAGAATGATCCTATGGTTTCACAGCAAACATTAGCTGACATGCTCAATATAACGAGATCTTCTGTTGCTGTACACATAACAAATTTGATGAAAAAAGGTTATATTAAAGGAAAAGGTTATATCATAAGCGCAAGCAAGTTTGTGACAGTTATAGGCGGAGCTAACGTCGATATCCAGGGTTCTCCAAGTAATACCCTTACAATGTTTGATTCAAATCCTGGAAAGATTGATATTTCTTTAGGAGGTGTTGGTCGAAATATTTGCGAAAACATTTCTAAACTTGGAGTAAATACAAAACTTATATCTGCTATTGGCAATGATATTTATGGAAGTCGTATATTAACAGAATGTAAGAAACTAAATATAGATGCATCCGATTGTTATATATCAGATTCATTTCCAACATCTATGTATTTATCAATTTTAAACAATGATCAAGATATGCAACTAGCTATATCTCATATGGATATAATTAATAAAATCGATGTTGACTATATTATTTCAAAGCATTCAGCTATAAAGGATTCATTAGCTATTGTATTGGATACGAACTTATCTTTCGATGTTGTTGATTATATAAGTAAAACTTACACAGATATACCTATCTTTATAGACACAGTTTCTACTCAAAAAAGTATGAAAATAAAAGATATTATAGGAAGATTTAATACTATAAAACCTAATAAGCTAGAAGCTGAGATACTATCAGGGATAGAGATAAACAACGAAGAAGATTTATATGAATGTGCAAAATACTTCCTAGGAAAAGGTGTTAAAAATGTTTTTATAACATTAGGTAAAGATGGTGTATTCTGCGCTAATGAGGAAAATCATTTATTAATTCCAGGCGTTAAGGTTGATACAGTTAGTGCTACAGGTGCCGGAGATGCATTTTTATCTGCACTAGTCTATGGATACCTGCATAATTTCAATTTAAAAGACACAGCTGAATTCGCAACAGCTGCTTCTATACTTACATTAATGCATAAAAATACTATTAATCCAAGTATGTCTGTTGATAGTGTTGAAAAAATTTTAAAGGAGATGATCTAAAATGTTAGAAAAATACTTAAATGTACATCCAGAGGTAAAAAAAGCTTTAGCAGAAGGTCTTCCAGTTGTAGCCTTAGAATCAACTATAATTTCTCATGGTATGCCTTATCCTAAAAATATAGAGATGGCTAAGACAGTTAGTAGAATAATTAGAGAAAATGGAGCTATTCCTGCTACTATAGCTATCATAAATGGAGTTTTAAAAGTAGGTCTTACAACTGAAGAAATTGAATTCCTAGGAACTAACAAAGATATTGTTAAAGCTAGTAGAAGAGATTTACCTTTTATCATATCTAAAAAACTAAATGGAGCTACTACAGTTGCTACTACAATGATATTGGCTAACTTAGCTGGAGTTAAAGTATTTGCTACAGGAGGTATAGGTGGTGTACATAGGGGAGCTCAAGAAACATTTGATATATCTGCTGATTTACAAGAATTAGCAAATACAAATGTTGCAGTAATTTGTGCAGGTGCTAAATCTATACTAGATATAGGTCTTACTCTAGAATATCTTGAAACTAATGGGGTTCCAGTTGTAGGTTTCGAAACTGAAGAATTCCCTGCATTCTACACTAGAAAAAGTGGATTTGGAGTTGATTATAAAGTTGAATCTTCTTTAGAAGTAGCTTCAGCATTAAAAGCTAAGTGGGATTTAAATCTAAAAGGTGGTATGGTAATAGGTAATCCAATACCTAAAGAATTTGAAATGGATTACGATACTATAAACAACGCTATTGAATCAGCTTTAAAAGAAGCTGAGGAAAAAAATATAGCTGGTAAGAAGGTAACACCATTCTTATTAGATAGAGTAAAAACTATCACAGAAGGAAAGAGCTTAGATGCTAATATAGAACTAGTTTATAATAACGCTAAGGTCGCAGCTCAAATAGCTAAAGACTTATCAGAGTTAAAATAAAAAAAGGAGCGTTAGCTCCTTTTTTTATTCTTCTTTTAAATTAGGAATTACTTTTTTTACTTCTTCCACTTGATGCCACGTCTTATCGATGTCGTTATCCTTAACGTAATCCTTTAAAGAATTTAATGATGTAAATTCTTTTGTAGATAGATTATCATCTTCATCAATGAATTTTAGTAAAAACATTTTATCTCCTTATTTTCCACAACATTTTTTGAATTTTTTACCGCTTCCGCATGGACAAGGCTCATTTCTTCCTATCTTGTCATCTTTAACTACTGTTTTTGTAGCTTTAAAAGCTTTTTGTAATTCTTTTTTCTTATCTTCTGATAATATTCCATTCCATCCTTCTAAGTTATATAACCAGTGAGCTTCTACTGCTACCATATTGTAGTATAACTTTTCCCAGTCTATTTCTAATTTTATTTCTGTATCAGCTTCTATAGTTTCTAATTTTTCTTCTGAAAATTCTTCTTTTAAACTTTCACTTATTCCGTCTATGAATCCCATCATGTATTCAACAGATGTATTGTGAGCAGCTGCTAAATCGCTAACTTTTCCTTCTATAACATCTTTTTTATTGTTTAATATTTCATTGTATATTTCTGTTTCTTTCTTTAAGTACTCTTCCCAGAACTTTATTTCTTCTTCTTGGCTATTGTGGTTTTCACTTAATGATCTCCATGTAGTATATAAACTCATTTTAATTTCCTCCTAGTTCATGAATAACTCATGCTTAATTATAAATATCTAACTCTTATATTATATCATAATTGAATAATTCTTTTAATACTTTTATAGCATAGTCCTGTTCTATAAAAAACGGGCTACTTGCAATAGTTATAACCTTAGCTCTATCTATATATTCTTTTATCTTATTTACTCTTAAATCATAGGATATATATTCCATATCTTTAGAAAATATATCTAAATCTATATCTAATACTATTTCACCATCAACATCTAAGTCAAATCCATAAGTGCTATCTATTATTACAACTTCTGAAAATATATCGTGATGTAATGCAGGTTTTATAAAGTTTCCTACATTTAAAACATAGTTTGTGTACCTAAATACATCATCCATATTATTTATATCAACGTTATAATCTTCGGGCTCTCTCATGTCTTTATGTTGATCTATGTGAACTAATTTACATCCTTTATTAAACATACCTTTTTTTAAACTTTTAATCCAAAAGTAAAAGGAGTGATTGTGATTATCAAAAATATAGATATCTTTATCTTTATAGTTAAACTTAACCATATTTTCTAATCCGATAGCATTTATTTCTTTATCAAAATCAATTTCACTAAATACTATTTTTTCTCCAACCTTTACAGAATCCAAATTTCCTTCTATCAACTTAGGAACAAATATTTTTTTATTTTTTCTTTCATCATAAGAAAATATATTATTCCCAACAGGTTTCTCTATATAAAATCCATTGTACTTTTCCATATTTAAACCTCAAATAAATTCCAAGGATATTCATTAGGTGGTTCACAGATAAATTCCATTTTTTCCTTAGTAGTCGGATGATCTATTTCAATTTTATAAGACCATAATGCTATTTGATCTCCAACTTTATTTATATTTTGACCATATCTTTGATCTCCAAATAGAGGATGTCTTCTGCTTGAGAATTGAACTCTTATTTGATGAGATCTTCCAGTTTTTAAATCAACTTCAACTAAGCTAAATTTATCTTTTTTGCCTAACGTAGTATAACTTAATTCTGCATTTTTAGCATCTTTATGATCTTTATTAACTACACTGACCATATTAGTCTTCTTATTTTTATAAAGAAAATCTTTTAAAGTATCTGCATCTTTTTTCATACTCCCATTTAATACAGCCCTGTATGTCTTTTTGAATGTTTTATTTCTGACTTGTTCAGATAGTCTAGATGCAGCTTTAGATGTCTTTGCAAACACCATCGCTCCACCTACAGGTCTATCTAGCCTATGTACAAGTCCTATAAACACATTTCCAGGTTTATTGTATTTAACTTTTACATATTGCTTCAAAAGATTAACCATATCTTTATCATTAGTATCATCACCTTGCGATAATATATTTACAGGCTTTTCTACAACTAATAAATGATTATCTTCATATAATACTTTTACCATTATTTAGACTCCCATCTTCCAAATATACCGCAAGGAAGAACTTTTCCATCTTTTGATGTAGGTAATCCTATTTCTCCACCATATATATTTCCACCTTTAGCATGCTTAGCAACTGTTGCATCTAATATATGCTCAAGTATAATTGGAGATAATCCTGTTGTGTATGAGTTTATTAAGAAGAATAAAGGCTTATCCGATAAAACTTTTGTACATAGTTCAACTAATCCATATAATTTTTCTTCTATTTGCCATACTTCACCTTTAGGACCTCTTCCATATGAAGGTGGATCCATTATTATAGCATCGTATTTATTTCCTCTTCTAATTTCTCTTTCTACAAACTTAACAACATCATCTACTATAAATCTTACTTTTCTATCTCCTAATCCAGAAGTTTGTAAATTTTCCTTTGCCCAAGTTACCATACCTTTAGATGCATCAACATGACATACTTCCGCTCCAGCAGCTGCACAAGCAACAGTTGCTCCACCTGTATATGCAAATAAATTTAAAACTTTTATAGGTCTACCAGCATTTTTTATCATATCCATTGACCAATCCCAGTTAGCAGCTTGCTCTGGGAATAATCCTGTATGCTTAAACCCAGTTGGACTTATATTGAATTTAAGGTTTTTATAACTTATTGTCCACTTTTCTGGATATTTCTTTTTATGTTCCCATTGACCTCCACCTCTACTACTTCTGTGGTAATGTCCATGTGGGTTTTTCCATAATCCTTTTTCTTCCGCAATTGGCCACATAACTTGAGGATCTGGTCTTCTTAAAACAACATTTCCCCAACGCTCTAATTTTTCTCCGTTACCCATATCTATAAGTTCATAATCTTTCCATTTATCAGCTAATAATAACATTGATTTCCTCCTAAAAAATTAATCTCAATTTATGTATTATATCATATTATTACTTGATATTTTGAGTATTTTAAAGAGTTTATATACTTATTCTTAAAATTTGGCAATACTATTGTATAATAGTATTGTATTAAAATTTTAAATGTTTACTTAGGAGGGGTTTTTTATGGCAAGTCAAAAAATTTTAGATGCATTAAACAATCAGCTTCAAATGGAGTTCTTCTCTGAATATTTTTATATGTCTATGGAGGCATACTTCATGGATAACAATTTAGATGGTTTTGCAAATTTCTTTAATGTACAGGCTAAAGAAGAAAGAGATCATGCTTATAAGTTATTCAATTACATAAGTAGAGCTGGTGGAAAAATAATTTTACAAGCTATTGAACAACCTAAAGCTGACTTTGAAAGTCCTTTAGAAGTATTTGAATTAGCTTTAAACCACGAAAAACTTATAACTAATTCAATTCATGAGTTAACTGATTTAGCAATATCTGAAAAAGATCACACAACATCTTCTTTCTTAAGATGGTTTATAGATGAGCAATCTGAAGAAGAAGAAAGCATGGAAAAAATAGTTAGAAAGTTAAGATTACTAAAAAATGATCCTGCTGGTCTTTTAATGATTGACCAAGAGTTAGCTCAAAGAACTTATGTACCAATAGCTCCAAATGCTTAAAATAAAAAAGCTGTTTAATAAATTTATTAAACAGCTTTTTTTATTATTTATTTATATAGTAAGTTTCGTTACCTGTAAATACTTTATTTACATCTTGTTGTTGTATTACTTTTCCATTTGCGATTAATTTTAAGTTACTTAACTCCCAATCATCACTTATAGATGTTAATTTTTCTTTTCTTATCCAATAGTTAGGTATATTATTTATATCTACTTCTTCTCCATCTTTTGTTTTTAATATATAGTTGTCTACTTGATTTCTTTCAAAGTCATTCCCTGCATTATCTAATTTCCATTCAAATTTCTTACCTTCATTTGTTTCAAATCCGAAATATACATTATCATCAGTTCCTGCGTATTTATTATCTGCAGTCTTTAATACTATATTAAATTCATTAGTTAATGAATCATTATCTCCTGTATTTACATTAGATACTTCATTCATGAATCTATATAAAAATCCAGCAGTACATACTTGAGAATTTTTTATAGCTTCTCTTCCAGAATAATCCCAATCATCCCAACTATGACTCATAGTTGAATGACTATAATATAAGTCTTTAGCTATCTTAGCATATTTTTTAGAGTTTTGTGTCATCCATTTATTAAAACTTGGATTTTCCATAGCTTCTTTATATACTCCTGATGTAGTATCATTTCCTGAAGTATTTAAAGCATAATTATCTTTTCTTTCTTCTACAAAAGTTTCATATTTAACATGTCCAGGACTATCCACTGCAGTTACATTAGAAGCATGGTATGGAGTATTTAAATCTCCTAGATAATGTAATCCCTGTCCTAAAAGGAATGTAGCTTCTTTAAAATTTCCCTTTTCCCATTCATCTTTAGCCAAAGCTGTAAATTTTCTAACTTGAGTTTCTGCAGTATCATATATAGGATATGATGCATACCAACTATTATCTATAGTAAAGTTGTTTCCAGTGTCAGGATCATAGAAATGATCTTGATATAGATCATATGCATTAGGATCGTAATCTGGATATGTAGACCCTAACTTTAAATCACCTAAGTGTTCATTTAAAATTTTAATATTATCCTTAATTTTCTGAGATTCATTTCCACTTAAATCATTATTCAGCATACTTAACCCATGTTCTGCTATTAATGAATGTGTTCCTGTTCCATCTTTTTTACCATCCCATGCATAAGAAGTCCCACCCATAAGAGTACATAACCCTAATACGCACAGTATATTCGATACTTTTTTTAAAGCTTTCATGTATTGACCTCCCTAATATCCTCTTGTGTTACATCTCTTTTATGTCAAATATTATCATTTTTTATTTTTTTAACAATGTTTTTGGACTAAAATATCGATATAAGGGAGTAAAATTAGAATTTTAAAAAAATATGGAGTTGTTTTAATTATCTAAAAACAACTCCATAATCTCTTAGTCTGCTATATTGTAAACTGCTAATCCATCTCTATTTATTTCTTTTTTCTTAACTTCTACTAAAGCTTTTAATGTATCCAACGAAGTCATTACTTCTGTTGAAAACTCCGTAGCTGTTCTTCTTATCTTGAACCCATCTCTAGTTGAGTCATTTCCTTTAGTAGGTGTATTTATTACTATATCAACTTGCTTGTTTCTTATAACATCTAATATGTTAGGTCTAGCTTCTTCTACTCTATTTACTATTGTAGCTTCTATTCCATTTTCTCTTAAAGATTCAGCCGTTCCTTCTGTTGCTACAAATGTATATCCTAACTCATTCATGTCTTTAGCTATTTCTATAAACTCATCTTTATCATAATTATTTATAGTTGCTAAAACAACACCTCTTTTATTAGACATCTTTTTACCAGCACCTAAGAATCCTTTGTATAAAGCTTCTTCTAAAGTTTCTCCTACTCCTAAAACTTCTCCTGTAGATTTCATTTCAGGCCCTAAGCTTACATCTACCTTGGCAAGTTTTGACATTGAAAATACTGGAACTTTTACAGATATTAACTTAGGCTCTTTATAAACTCCTGTTCCATATCCTAAATCTTTTAACTTAGCTCCTAACATACATTTCGTAGCTAAATCCACTATAGGCACCTTACTAACCTTACTTATATACGGAACTGTTCTACTTGCTCTTGGGTTAACTTCTATTATATACAGTTCTCCATGGAACTCTATAAACTGGATATTAACCATTCCTAATACGTTTAACTCTAAAGCAATTTTTTTCGTATAATCTAATATTTTTGCTTTTATTTCGTCACTTATGTTTTGACTTGGATACATTGTTATACTATCTCCAGAGTGAACTCCAGCTCTCTCTAAATGTTCCATTATACCCGGTATTAATATTTCTTCTCCATCACATATAGCATCTACTTCTATTTCTCTACCAGTTAAGTATTTATCTATAAGCACAGGATTTTTAGTATCTCTTAAAAATGCATCTTTTAAATATTGAGCTAACTTGTTTTCATCATAAGTTATTTCCATTCCTTGACCACCTAGAACATATGAAGGTCTAACAAGTACTGGATATCCTAACTTTTTAGCTTCTTCGATACCTTCGTTAACTGACCATATAGCTTTTCCTTTTGGTCTATTTATATCTAGTTTTTCTAATAACTCATCAAACTTCTCTCTATCTTCAGCTGCATCTATATCCTTGCAACTAGTTCCTAATATTTTTATTTTCTTTTCATCTAGGAATTTAGCTAATTTTATAGCTGTTTGCCCTCCAAATTGAAGTATAACTCCATCTGGATTTTCTTTTTCTATTATATTTAAAACTTCTTCTTCTGTTAGTGGTTCAAAGTATAATTTATCAGAAGTATCGAAGTCTGTACTTACTGTTTCTGGATTGTTATTTACTATTATAGTTTCTATTCCTTGTGCTCTTAAAGATTTTACACAGTGAACTGAGCAATAATCAAACTCTATACCTTGACCTATTCTTATTGGCCCAGACCCTAAAACTATTACTTTCTTCTTATCACTTACTACTACCTCATCGTATTGTTCGTAAGTTGAGTAGTAATATGGAGATAAAGCATCGAATTCTCCTCCACAAGTATCAACCATTTTATATGATGGGTTTATATTGTATAAACTTCTTAACTCATAAACTTTAGCTGGACTTATTTTCATTAAATCAGCTATTCCTTTATCTGAGAATCCTTTTTTCTTTAACTCTAGCAAATATTCTTTATTTAAATCTTCAATATGCATTCCTCTTAACTTTTCTTCTTGTTCTACTATCCACTTAAATTTATTTATAAACCACTTATCAACCCCAGTGATTTGTTCTATCATTTCTATCTTATAGCCTCTTCTTATCATTTCAGCTAAATCGAATAGTCTTTCATCATCAGGAACTACTACTCTTGCTTTTAGTTCTTCTATGCTTCTGTCTTCAGATACCTTATGAACTAATGAGTATTTTCCTATTTCAAGAGATCTGATTCCTTTAAGTATAGCCGCTTCAAAATTACTTCCTATACTCATTATTTCTCCTGTAGCCATCATCTTTGTTCCTAACTTTCTGTTAGCTTGTTTAAATTTATCAAATGGCCATTTAGGTATTTTTACAACTACATAATCTAATGTAGGTTCAAAACATGCATAAGTCTTTTTAGTAACAGCATTTTGTATTTCATCTAATGTATATCCTAATGCAATTTTAGCCGCAACCTTAGCTATTGGATATCCTGTAGCCTTTGATGCAAGTGCAGAAGATCTACTTACTCTTGGGTTTATTTCTATTATTGCATACTCTAAACTGTGAGGATTTAAAGCTATTTGAACATTACATCCCCCTTGAACTTCTATAGCATTTATTATATCTATTGATGCTTTTCTAAGCATTTGATATTCTTTATCACTTAAAGTTTGGCTCGGTGCTACTACTATACTGTCTCCTGTATGAACTCCAACTGGATCTATATTTTCCATATTACATACTGTTATACAGTTACCATTAGAGTCTCTCATTACTTCATACTCTATTTCTTTCCAACCTTTTATACTTTTTTCAAGTAGTACTTGGCTTACTGGACTTAACTGTAATCCTTGTGAAAGTATTTCTGTTAGCTCTTCCTCGTTATCAGCTATACCTCCTCCAGTTCCACCTAGAGTGTATGCAGGTCTTACTACTACCGGATATCCTATTTTTTCTGCAAATGATAACCCATCATCTAAGTTAGTTACTATATCACTAATAACTACTGGTTGATTTATTTCTTTCATTACTTCTCTAAATAAATCTCTGTCTTCACCTTTTTTTATAGAATCTATAGAAGTTCCTAAAACTCTTACATTATATTTATCAAGTATTCCTGCATCATGAAGTTCAACAGCTAAGTTAAGTCCTGTTTGACCTCCCATTCCTGCTAATATACTATCTGGTCTTTCTTTTTCTATTATTTTTTCTATAAATTCTATTGTTAATGGTTCTATGTATATCTTATCCGCTACTTCTTCATCAGTCATTATTGTAGCTGGGTTACTATTTATTAAAACAACTTCTATTCCCTCTTCTTTTAAAGCTTGGCAAGCTTGTGTTCCTGAATAGTCAAACTCAGCTGCTTGTCCTATTATTATCGGTCCTGAACCTAGTACTAATGTCTTTTTTATATTATCTATTTTAGGCATAATTTATTTCTCCTTATCTAAGTTAATTTAAACAATCGCTTATATTAGTGCTAAAAACTTATCAAATATATAATCATTGTCTTTTGGCCCTGGACAAGCCTCTGGGTGGTACTGAACACTGTATATTGGTAATTCTTTATGTCTCATACCTTCAACAGTATTATCATTTAAATTTATATGTGTTACTTCCATGTTTTCTGGCATTCTAGATACATAATATCCATGATTTTGAGATGTTATATATACTTTCTGGTCTTCTAAATCTTTAACTGGATGATTTCCACCTCTATGTCCAAACTTAAGTTTTCCTGTTTGACCTCCAAGTGTTAAAGCTAGTAATTGATGTCCTAAGCATATACCTGCTATAGGTTTTTTACCTATTAATTCTTTTATATTTTTTATAACATCTTCTAAATCTTCTGGATCTCCAGGTCCATTAGATAAGAATATTAAATCGGGATTTTCCTTAAGTATTTCATCAGCACTTGTTGTTGCTGGGAATACAACTAAATCGCATCCTCTTGCTTTAAATGATCTTAGTATATTCTGTTTAACCCCAAAGTCCATAACTGCTACTTTAGGTCCATTTCCTTCTATATATTCTTTCTCTTTTCTAGTAACTGTTTTAACAGCTTCTGTATTTGAGAATTTTCCTATTTTAGAAACAACATCTTCTAATGTAAAGTTTTCTAAAGTTATTATTCCTCTCATAGTTCCATTATTTCTTAAAATCTTAGTTAATGCTCTTGTATCTATTCCTTCAAGTCCTATAATTTTATTTTGTTTCAAATAAGTGTCTATATCCATTTCACATCTAAAGTTATTTGGATTATCTGACTTTTCTCTTACTATAAACCCCTTCACATGAACTCCTGATGATTCTACATCCTCTAAATTTATTCCATAGTTTCCTATTAGCGGGTAAGTCATTGTTACTATTTGACCATAGTATGATGGGTCTGTTAAAACTTCTCCATATCCTGTCATTGAAGTGTTAAAGACTACCTCTCCTACACTATCCTTTAAATATCCAAAAGCTTTGCCTTCAAATATAGTTCCATCTTCTAATATTAATCTAGCTTTCATAACTTACCTCCCTTTAAGCATTTTCTATTTCATTTATTATTTTTTCAGCAGCTTCACTTGGATTTTCTGCCTTAGTTATAGGTCTCCCAACAACTAAATAGTGAGCTCCTTTATTTATAGCATCTTTTGGTGTAACAACTCTTTTTTGATCTCCATCATCAGCGGTCTTAGGTCTTATTCCTGGACATACTGTAACAAACTCACTTCCACAAGAGTCTACTATTCTATCAACCTCTTGAGCAGAACAAACTATTCCATCTATACCAGCTTCTTTAGCTAGTTTAGCTCTTTTTATTGCTAATTCTTGAGTTGTCATATTGCATCCTATATCTTGTAAATCTCTATCGCTTAAAGAAGTTAATACTGTAACTCCTACTATTATTGGTTTTTCTATTCCTAATTTTTCCGCTTCTTCTTTTGCAGCTAATGCACACTGTCTCATACCTTCCATATCAGAAACATGGATTGTCATTAACCAAACATTATCTCTTACTGCTGCTCTTACTGCACTTTGCATTGTATTTGGAATATCATGAAACTTTAAATCTAAAAATATTTTTTTACCTTTTTCTTTTAAATAATCTACAGTTTTCCCTCTTGTTGCTACATATTGTTCTAACCCAACCTTAAATATATCAACACTATTTTCTAGCTTATCTATTAATTCCTTAGCTTTATCAAAGTCGTTAGTATCTATAGCTACAATCAGCTTGTCTTTTCCATTTATCATTTTACTCTCTCCTTTTTTATATAAAGCCCCTAATATCATAAAAATCCTTACACCTATAGAGGTGTAAGGATTCAATATTTCATAACGATTTTTTGTTATGATGATATCTTTCCCAGCCTCTCTGGACTAGTTTAAAAGACTTTATTATTTGATTTTTACATTATAAATAAAAAAACCTCTAACTAATCCAGTTAGAGGTTATATGTACACAAATTAAACATATCTTCATATATAACCTTACTAGCCTCTCTGGACTACTTTCAAGGAAGTTTTATTTTCATTTTTATCAAACTCGCTTAATATCCTCTCGGGATAATTTAAAGCTTTCTCTTTTTTATAATTATTACATTTATTTATAGTCATGTCAACTATTTTTAAAACCTTTACATAGTAAGCTAAACTAAAATACTATCTATAGTTTTTTTCAACAGTAATAAAGATACGTAGCATTTATTACCACCTTCCATAGTGATAATTCTCTGTTTTTTATCTATACTTTTAACTTTTAATTTATTTATTATATAAGATTTATGACATCTGATAAATCTATTATCTAACTGAGATTCTAGCTCTTTTAAAGTACCACTAAATTCTATATAACTATTTTCTGTTCTAAGAGCTATAAATCTTTTTTTACACGTTTCAAAATATAAAATATCATCATATTTAACTTTTTCTATTTTATCTACTTTATCAATAAAAAAACAATCTTCTTCTAATTCATTCTTTATCTTTTCATTTGCAACTAATATACATTCCTTGACTCTTTTACTTACTTCTTCAAAATTTTCTTTAACTATATAATCTATAGCCCCTATATGATATTTAAAAGTAAGATGACTCATATCTTTATGTGATGTAATTATAACTATAATAGCTTTTGTATCTATTTCATTTATTTGTTTAGCTAGCTGAATTCCATTCACATCTCCACCAATATTAATATCTAAGAAATATATTCCTCTATCCTTAAACTCTGATATATGACTTAAAATTTCTTGTGACGAATCAGTAGATAATGTTATTTCTCCACCTATATCTTCAATTTCTAAAATAGATAATATAGACTCTTCTAGCTTACGCCTTTGCTCTTTATCATCCTCACATATAAATATCCTCATCCTAACTCCTCCTTATTTATATATATCTAACTGTTGAATAAACTCATCTTCAATTTTTATATTAAAAAATGCATTATCATAATTTTTTAATATATCTTTTAGATTGCTTAAACCCATTCCTCTTTCTTCTCCCTTTGATGAAAATCCTTTTTCAAATAATAACGATATATCTTCAACCTTTTGCTTATATGTATTTGAAATAATTATAGATGTAAGATTTGTTTTTTCTAAAATTAAAATATTCAGAGATGGGTTTTGAGACTCCAAACAAGCCTCTATACTATTATCTAAAAGGATCCCTAATATCCTACATAAATCCAATATATTAAAATTAACTTCTGATATGACATGTGGAATATGTAAGTTTGTTTTTATTTTGTTTTTTTCAGCTTGTATTAACTTAGAAGCTACTACCCCTTTAACTTCTATACACTCTATATTACCTATTGATGACCACGTTAAATTAAATAAATCTAATTCCTTACTTAAGCATTCAATATGCGAATAAAAAAACTTTTTCAACCCATCTAAATCATTAGATTCTATATGTCCACACATAGATAACATTATATTTTTATAATCATGCCTAAATTTTTTCATTTCATTAGTTGCATATTCTAACTTTTTATTATACTCATCTATTTCTTTAATCCTTTTTTGATTATTTATTAACATAATAAGAAATATAGTACATAAAAAAGTTATAAAATACATAAATGGCAATACTCCATTTCTGTCCATTTCTAATCCCAGTGCACAAACTACATTCGTTTGGCTATTTGTTTCAAAGTATATGCAAATAGATAATATACTCGTTAATATAATTAATACTTGAAGTTTAAATCTATCTAATATACTAAATTCTTCTATATTATTTATAA
>NZ_LBBT01000164.1 GCF_001006285.1 Paraclostridium benzoelyticum | reverse complement strand
AATAAAATTTAAAATTAAAAAACAATAATATCTTATTTTTAAAAAAGTGATATAATAAATTTTATAAAAGGCAAAGGTTTTGCTATACGTAATTTATTATTTTGAAATTTAAATAAATAATGAATTTGAGCAAAGGCGAGGAGGCATATATGAAAGAATTATTAGAATTAAACCCAATAATTTGTGCTATAAAGGGTGATGCGCATTTAGAGGATGCTGCAAATTCAGACGGAGATATTGTTTTTTTACTAAATGAAGATATTCTTACATTAAAAGAAAAGATACAAATTTTACATGAACATAATAAAAAAGTATTTGTTCATATTGATATGATAACAGGGCTTTCATCTAGTCCTATAGCTGTAGATTATATGAAAAAAGAATTCAATTTGGATGGCATAATAACAACTAAAACTAATATAGTTAAAAGAGCTATAGAGTTAGATTTAAAAGTTGTTCAAAGATTTTTCTTTATAGATTCTATGTCTCTGGAGAACGCAATTGAAAGTTTAAAGAGAGTAAAACCAGATGCAATAGAAATTATGCCAGGTGTAATTCAAAAGGTAATAAAAAAAATGAACAAAACTTATCCTAACGTACCTATTATATGTGGAGGATTAATTGATAGAAAAGAAGAAATAATTGGTGGATTATCAGCTGGAGCTATGGCTATATCTACTACGGATATTGAGATGTGGTAATTAACAAAAAAGTAGCTTTTTCAATTGATATAGCAGTTTAGTTTATTAAATATCTAACAAAGTATTTTATTGACTGGAAAATGTTTTCGTGATAGCATTTAATTAAATTAATAACTGGCTGGAGATGAGAGAGCCCCCTATAAAAATGATAGGAGCTCTCTGTTTTTTTGCCTTATTTGACTAATTACATAAAATATCAAGGGAGGTATTGAGTTGAAAAAGACTTTATTAGGAGAGTGCATATCTGAATTTATTGGATCATGGATATTGATTTTTATAGGGTGTGGAGCTGTAGCATCTATGGTATTAAGTGGAGCAGATGTTTCTCAATGGGAAATAGGAATAATATGGGGGCTAGCTGTAACAATTGCAATATATGTAACTGGAGCAGTATCAGGAACTCATATAAATCCAGCTGTAACAATTGCATTAATGGTACACCGAGATTTTCCAAAGAAAAAAGTATTACCATATATTATATCTCAAATACTAGGATGTTTTGCAGGAGCAGCAACAGTTTATTTATTATTTAATAAGCTATTCTTATCATTTGAGAATACAAATAATATAGTAAGAGCTGGATCAAACGGACTTACTACAGCAGGTATATTTTCTACTTATCCAAATGCTGCATTAAACTCATTTGATGCATTACTTGTAGAAACTTTCATAACTATGTTATTAGTCATAGTGATATTAGCAGTAGGCGAAGAAAAAAATTCAAACAAACCTATGTCAAACTTAGCACCAGTTTTTATAGGAGTAACAATAGCTATAATAGGAGCTAGTTTTGGAGTATTAACAGGCTTTGCAATGAATCCAGCAAGAGATTTTGGACCTAAGATGTTTGCTGTTTTAGCAGGTTGGGGAAGTGGAGCACTAGGACCTGACATGTATTTTTGGGTACCTATAGTAGGACCTATAATAGGAGCTATTCTTGCAGGATTTGTATTTGATAAAGGCGTTAAAAAGTACATGAATTAAAATACATCAAGGATTTAAAATAAATAATCATTGGAGGCAAAGCGATATGAAAAAATATATGATGGCATTAGATCAAGGAACTACAAGTTCAAGAGCTATATTATTTGATAAAGAAGGAAACTTAGTAGCTACATCACAAAAAGAATTTACTCAATTTTATCCAAAGCCAGGATGGGTAGAACACAATCCTATGGAAATATGGGGAAGTCAAAGTGGTGTAATGAGAGAGGTGTTAGAAACTAATGGCATTAAACCAGAACAAGTTTGTGGTATTGGGATAACAAACCAAAGAGAAACTACTATAGTTTGGGAGAAAAACACTGGTAAGCCAGTATATAATGCAATTGTATGGCAATGTAGAAGAACATCTCAGATATGCGATGAATTAGAAGCTAAAGGATATAAAGATAAAATAAAAGATAAAACAGGATTGATTCTTGATGCATATTTTTCAGCAACTAAGATAAAATGGATACTTGATAATGTTGAGGGTGCTAGAGAGAAAGCTGAAAATGGAGAATTATTATTCGGAACAGTAGATACGTGGTTAATATGGAACTTAACTAGAGGTAAGGTACATGTTACAGATTACTCAAATGCAGCAAGAACAATGCTATATAATATAAAAGAGTTAAAATGGGATGATGAAATATTAGAAATGCTAGATATACCAAAAAGTATGTTACCAGATGTTAAACCATCTAGTTATGTATATGGACACACTGATGAGTATATGTTAGGTGGAGCTCAAATCCCTATAGCTGGATGTGCAGGAGATCAACAAGCAGCATTATTTGGTCAGACTTGTTTTGAAGAAGGATGTGCTAAAAACACTTATGGAACGGGTTGTTTTATGCTTATGAACACTGGAGAGAAGATGGTTGAGTCAAAAAATGGATTACTTACAACTATAGCCTGGGGTGTTGATGGTAAAGTAGAATATGCGTTAGAAGGAAGTATATTTATAGGTGGAGCATCTATACAATGGTTAAGAGATGAATTAAGAATACTGTATGATGCTAAGCAAAGTGAATTCTATGCTGAAAGTGTGAAGGATACTAATGGTGTATATGTAGTTCCAGCTTTTGCAGGACTTGGAGCACCGTATTGGGATATGTATGCAAGAGGATCTGTTATGGGGCTTACTCGTGGAGCTAACAGAGCTCACTTAGTTCGTGCTACACTTGAATCAATAGCATATCAAGTAAAAGATGTATTAAATGCTATGCAAGAAGATTCAGGTTTAGAGCTTAAAAATCTTAAAGTTGATGGTGGAGCTAGTGCTAATAACTTCTTAATGCAGTTCCAATCAGATATACTAAATGTAAGTATAAACAGACCTAAAGTACTTGAAACTACGGCATTAGGAGCAGCATATCTTGCTGGGTTAGCAGTAGGATTCTATGAAAATAAAGAGGATATTAAAAAGTCTGTGTCATTAGAAAAAGAATTTGAGCCAAACATGAGTGAAGAAAAAAGAAACTTATTATACAAAGGATGGAAAAGAGCAGTAAATAGATCTCTTTTATGGGCAAAAGAAGATGAAGAATTTGAAAAAGAGTTGGCTAGTGTAAAAAATTAATTATAAAGTACAGGTAAAAGTTATATAATTAAAGTAAATAGTAAAAACTTAAAAATTTTTAGATATTGGCATTAAGCAATAAAGGAGATCAAATGGGAAAAATACTATTTGCTCATAGAGGAATGTCTACATTAGCGCCAGAAAACACATTATCAGCATTTTCATTATGTAAGGATAAAGGAATAAAATGGTTTGAATGCGACATTGATATTTTAAAAGATAAGACCCTAGTGATAAATCATGATGATACATTAGACAGATGTAGCAATAAAACAGGGTCGTTATATAACATTTGCAAAGATGATTTAAGGCATATAGATGCAGGAAGTTGGTTTGGTGATGACTATATTGGAGAAAGAATACCTACTTTAGATGAGTTAATTGAATTGATAAATAAATATAAATTAAACGTCAATTTTGAATTGAAATCATGTTGTGGAGGTAAAGAATTAACACAAGAACTTATACAGAGATTTGTAGAAGCTTTAAATAAATTAGATGATGATATAAGAGTTATCGTTTCGAGTTTTAACCCATTAATGTTATCTAAATTTAAAGATTTAAGACCCAATATTCCGGTAGGATGTTTATTTGAAACACATAATTTGTATGATGATTGGTCTTCTATAATGGAAATGTGTAGAGCTGAGTATATACACCCACAAAATGAAGGATTAACTAAAGAAATGGTAGAAAAATTTAGAAGTCATGGATATAAAATTAATGTTTGGACTGTAAATGATTTAGCCAGAGCAAACCAATTATTCAATTGGGGAGTTACAGGTATATTTACAGACATAGCGGATAGATTCCCTAAATCATATAAGTATAAACAGGATATTGTTTGTGAAGCAAATATATAATCAAAATAATTTAGGGTAGTGACAGTTAAAATAATCTATGATAATATAGAATTATAAAAGGAAAACGATTTTAAAAAACGAAATATTATGGCGAAGAGATAAGAGAGCCTTCTATACATTGTATAGGGGGGCTCTCTATTTTTTTTTCAAGGAGGCAAAATTATGTATGATATAGCAATAATAGGAGCAGGGATAAGTGGAAGTGCCATAGCTAGAGAATTATCAAAGTATAATTTAAAAACAGTAGTTATAGAAAAAGGAATAGAAGTTTGCCAAGGAACTACTAAGTCAAATAGTGCTATAGTGCATGGTGGATATGATGCAAAGGTTGGAAGCTTAAAAGCTAAGTTAAATATAGAAGGTAATAAATTATATAAAGATTTATGTAAAGATTTAAACGTAGACTTTAAACAAATAGGATCGTTAGTTTTAGCATTTGATGAAGAAGAAATGAAACACGTTAGAGGTTTATACGAAAGAGGATTAGAAAATAAAGCGGCTGGATTAAAAGTATTAAAAAAAGAAGAAGTATTAGAACTAGAACCAAATGTTAATGACAATGTAGTTGGAGCATTACTTTGTGAGAGTGCAGGGATTGTTTGTCCATTTAACTTAAATATAGCACTTATGGAAAATGCTATGTTTAATGGGGTAGATTTAAAACTAGAATCTGAAGTTTCAGACATAGTTAAAGAAGAAGATTGTTTCAATATAAAAATAAAAAACAAAAATGATATAAAAGCTAAATATGTTGTAAATGCAGCTGGAGTTTTTGCTGATAAGATAAACAACATGATAGGTGGAGATGAATATTTTATAATACCTAGAAAAGGAGAATATAAAATATTAGATAAAAGTGAAGGAAAAATTGCTAATCATGTTTTATTCCAATGTCCAACTGAAAAAGGAAAAGGTGTCTTGGTTACACAAACTGTACATGGAAATTTATTAGTAGGGCCAAATGCTACTGCTGTAGATGAAAAAGAAGATGTATCTACATCAAAAGAAGGAATTAGTGAAATCGTAAATAGCTCTAAAAAGACTATAGAAAATATTGATTTCAGAAAAACAATAACTAGTTTTGCAGGACTTAGAGCAACTCCAAATACAGGAGACTTTATGATATTTGCATCAAAGAAATGTAAAAACTTTATAAATGTTGGAGGAATAGAATCACCAGGTCTTGCATCAGCACCAGCAGTTGCAAAATATGTTGTAGAAATTCTTAAAGAAGAAGGATTAATGTTAAGTGAAAATAAAAAGTTTGAGTCTAAGAGACATAAGAATAAACCTTTCATAAAAATGACTCAAGAAGAAAAAGAAGAAATTATGAAGAAAGATCCAAGATATAAAAAAATAGTTTGTAGATGCGAAAGTATAACAGAGGGCGAAATTATAGATGCAATAAATTCACTATGTGGAGCTAGAACATTAGATGGAGTCAAAAGAAGAGTAAGACCAGGTATGGGAAGATGCCAAGGTGGATTTTGCGGACCTAAAGTTATAGAAATATTAGCAAAAGAACTTAAAATAGATGTGGAAGATGTTTTAAAAGACTACGAAAACTCTAATACTGTATTAGGAAAATCAAAAGAATTAAGGGGTGAGTTAGTTGAAATATAATGTTGTAGTTGTTGGAGGAGGACCTGCAGGTTTAGGTGCAGCAGTTGAAGCTAAAAGAAATGGTGCAAAAGATGTACTTATAATAGAAAGAGACAGAGAATTAGGTGGGATACTTAATCAATGTATACACAATGGATTTGGATTACATGAGTTTAAAGAAGAATTAACAGGACCAGAGTACGCTCATAAGTTCATAGAAATGGTTAAACAAGAAAATATTGAATACATGCTAGATACAATGGTTTTAAACATAAGTGAAGATAAGACTATAGAAGCTTTAGGTGAAGACGGAATAATAAATATAAAAGCAGATGCTATAGTTTTAGCAATGGGATGTAGAGAAAGAACAAGAGGAGCGATAGATATACCTGGATATAGACCAGCAGGAGTTTACAATGCGGGAGCTGCTCAAAGACTTTCTAATATGGAAGGATATATGGTAGGAAAAGAAATTGTTATATATGGGTCTGGGGATATAGGGCTTATAATGGCAAGACGTATGACATTAGAAGGAGCTAAAGTAAAGGCAGTAGTTGAAATAAACCCACATTCAAGTGGATTAACTAGAAATATTGTTCAATGTTTAGATGACTTTGATATACCTTTAATGTTAAGTACAGGAATAACACATATAGATGGAAAAGAAAGAGTAAAAGGAGTTACAATTAGTAAATTAGATGAAAACAGAAGACCTGTAAAAGGAACAGAAGAATATATAAGTTGTGATACTCTTCTTTTATCTGTTGGACTTATACCTGAGAATGAATTGAGTGTTGAAGCTGGAGTTGTATTAGACAATAAAACTAGTGGCCCTATTGTAAATAATTCTATGTCTACAAATGTAGATGGTGTGTTTGCATGTGGGAATGTTGTCCATGTTCATGACTTAGTTGATTTTGTTACAAAAGAAAGTAAGATAGCTGGAAAGAACGCAGCTCTATATTGTTTAAATAAGTTAAATAAAAATAAAGAAGTAAATACAGTTGCAGACAACGGAATTATATATATAGTTCCTCAAAATATAGATGTTAGTAGCGATGAAGATGTAAATTTATTTATGAGAGTAAGAGAAATTTGTAAAAATAAAAAGTTAGTTGTTAGAAGTAAGGATGAAATTATTTTAGAGAAAAAGAGACCTCATATGATACCTTCAGAGATGGAGAATATAAAAATTAGTAAAGATTTATTTAAAGATATTAAAGGTAATATAATAGTTAGTGTAGAGGAGGCATAATTATGAAAAATGTTACTTGTACAGTATGTCCAATGGGATGTTCATTAGTTGTAAGTAAAGTTAATGGAGAATATAAAGTAGAAGGAAACACATGCAAAAGAGGAGCAAAATATGGAGTTGAGGAAGTTACAAATCCAAGAAGAGTTATAACTACTACAGTTAAACTTAGCGGTTCTTACTTAAATTTACTTCCAGTTAAAACTAATGATTCTGTACCTAAAGAGTTAATGTTTGATATTATGAAAGTTTTAGACAAAGTATGTGTATGTGCACCTGTTAATGTGGGAGATATTATAGTTAAAGACATATTAGGAACAGGTGTTGATATTGTAAGTTCTAAGAGTATGGAAAGTATGAATACAAGTGATAAAAATAGTGATCATGAATTAAGAGATTGTATATAATAAAAAATTAATGGACAATAAAAATAACCTTCTTTAGATATCAACATATTTAAAGGAGGTTACTTTTATTGTTAGAATTATTAAAGTGTATAACTTATTTTAGTAATAACTATATAGTTGGTTAAATATACTTAAGT
>NZ_LBBT01000163.1 GCF_001006285.1 Paraclostridium benzoelyticum | reverse complement strand
GTGATAAATTATAATTAAATATTAGAGATTATAGGTTTTTTAAAATTAATAGGGAAAGAGGTTAAAATCCTCTGCAGCCCCCGCTACTGTAAAGCTGATGAAACTTTTGGGACCACTGTAAATTTTACGGGAAGGAAAAGGAGTAAAGAGAAGCTAAGCCAGGAGACCTGCCTATAATTGAAAAATTAAGTTCTTCGGGGTGAAGGAAAATAATTGAAAGTATCGTAGTTTAAAATTACTATGTCCACTTTATAATGTTATTAAGTCCTAATCCAAAGATTGGGATTTTTTTACGCTTAAGTAAAGTATGCTTACAAAAAACTATAGGTATTCTATAAAATTTAGTTATATTAAAATACTAGGTTTTGGGAGTAAAAAAATTTTTTTGAGCAACGGACGAAGTCGTTTGAGTAACGGGACACGAGTTTACCGAGTGGACGTTGACGATATGAAATTTGAGCGACATGAGCAAAGCGAATTTTTATGTATGCCCTTTAAAACTTAGAATTGATTTAGTCATTTTATCACATGAAACAATAATGTACTAAATAAAAAAGAGAGGGATTTAAAATGAATTATTTAAAATTATCAGTTATAGCAGGGTTACTACTTGTAATCTTAAATCCTGTGACTTCACATGCAATGCACATCATGGAAGGATTCTTACCTATGCAATGGTCTATATTATGGACTGTCGTATTTATACCATTTTTCATATACGGGTTAAAATCAATAAATAAAATAGTAAAAGCTGATCCTAAAAAGAAAGTACTATTAGCTCTAGCAGGTGCATTTGTATTCGTATTATCAGCTTTAAAAATACCATCTTTAACAGGTAGTTGTTCACACCCTACTGGTGTAGGTCTAGGAGCAATATTGTTTGGGCCATCTGTAATGGCAGTAGTTGGAACTATAGCTTTATTATTTCAAGCTATACTTCTTGCACATGGAGGACTTACAACTTTAGGAGCAAATGCTTTTTCTATGGCTATAGTAGGTCCTATAGTATCATTTTTAATATTTAAATTCTGTAAAAAAAGAAATATTAGTACAGGAAAAAGTGTATTTTTTTCAGCAGCATTAGGAGATTTAGCTACATATACTATAACTGCAACTCAATTAGCATTAGCATTTCCTGATCCAGCAGGAGGTATATTAGGGTCATTAGTAAAATTTTTAGGTGTATTCTTTATAACTCAAATACCTATAGCAATTGCAGAAGGATTATTAACTACATTAGTATACAATTTAATAACACAAAATGAAGAAGGAGTTGTAGAAGATGAGTACAAATTCGAAAGTCAAAACTAGAAATAAAAATATACTATTATTAATTTTAACAGTAATCTTAATAATAACTCCGTTAATATTAAACTCAACTGCTGAATACGGAGGCGCTGATGGAGAAGCAGAATCTTTAATTAGTGAAATAAATCCTAATTATAAACCTTGGTTTAATAGTTTATACGAACCACCTAGTGGTGAGATTGAAAGTTTACTTTTCTCTACTCAAGCAGCTATAGGTGCAGGAATAATTGGATACTTTTTAGGGTATAAAAAAGGAAAAAAAGATAAATGTTAGAAATTGACAACTGTGCATATTTAAATAATATAAAAGATGTAAACCCATTAACAAAACTAGGAATTACATTTATAGGAGTTATAGCTTCTATGCTTACTCAAAATGTAAATATACATATACTTATAATGCTAGTTATGACAGTTTTAATACTATTTATAGCAAGAGTAGATATGAAACTATACATTAAATGTTTGAAAATACCTATGATTTTTTTAATTATAGGTATTGGGTTAAATTTGATTAATATATCATTTGAAAATAAAGATTATATATTTAATATAAATATATTAGGATTATATAT
>NZ_LBBT01000162.1 GCF_001006285.1 Paraclostridium benzoelyticum | reverse complement strand
TTAGAGTTATTTAACTTTAGTTTAGTATGTTTAATTTAATATTTTCTTAGGGTATATATATGTTCGAGGAGATGGTACATATGGAAAATAAAAGAAAACTAGAAACAACACTAATATTGGAAGGAATTCTATTTGGTATAATAGGTATATTATTTTTTATAAATCCAATAGAATCTTTTTTTAGCTTTACAACTGTATCCGGAATATTACTAATTATAGCCGGAATATTTACAATAATAAGAGCCTTTAAAACTACTGAAAAAGCATATTATGTATTTAGTGGAATTATAAATATACTATTTGGTTTAATAGTATGGTTATCCCCTATATCAACTACAGAAACTTTAATATTATTTTATGGAATATGGGCAGTTGTAAGAGGTATATACCTATTAATAATATCAATAAAAAGAAAAAAAATTGGGTTCAATTTAAATACTTTATATAACGTATTACTTGTAATTCTTGGAATATTAATTCTTGTAAATCCTATAGTAACACTATTTGCAACTCCATACATAATAGGTATTTATTTTATAATATCTGCTATATGTGAAATATGTTTAGGATTTGAAGTTTAAAAAAGGTGAACATTTAATAGTTCACCTTTTTCATTACTTATTATTTTCACTAGAATTTATAATGTTTTCTATCATATCTAGTTGTTGCTTAGATGCATTTATTTTTATCTTTAATTTATCCAGTTTAGCTTGCATAGATTTCTTTACTTTTTCATCATCAGTACTTTCCATTTCATTTAACCCTTTTTGATATATGTTTTCTAATGTATCTATCTTTAATTTCATTTTATCATACACAACCTTAGGATTTTTTTTAAACGCTAAAACCTTTTTTTCGTTAGAAGATAGCATTTTGAAATAAACAAAATAAATCAACATAGTTACACTAATGTTAAATGTCACAAAGTTTCCACTTTGAGTCGTTAAACTTACTAACTCAATACATATAAAGTTAAATAGTAATAATCTACTTAAAGTTTTTTGATTTTCTAATGTTGATTTATCTGTAATCTCTTTATTTCTCATAAAATGATATGGAATTAATACTGTTATTATTGGAGTTAAATATAATATATTAGATTCAAATATAGAATAGATTATACTAAATATTAAAATAAACGATTTTGCCCTTCTTATTGAACTCCCTTGTCTCATTTTACACCACCTCTTTAACCTTTATAACCATGTAACTTTATAAATTGTTTTACACTAAAATAATAT
>NZ_LBBT01000161.1 GCF_001006285.1 Paraclostridium benzoelyticum | reverse complement strand
TGTTTAATTTTCAAAGTTCATTTTTGTTTTGCCCTTTTCTTAAGGACAAGTAATACTATACCACCTTAATTTAACATCGTCAATACTTTTTTTAATTTAATTTTATTTTTTTAATTTTCTCTAAAAAAACTCTCGAATTTCAGTTCTTTACCTACCTACTCCCCTTAATATAAAAAATATAGTATGTAAAAGTTAACGAAGTGTAGATGTAAAATCTGTAGCGACATTTCAAAGCATCTTCTCAGCTTTGTGTCGCAAAGATTTTACATCTACACTTCGTGGTTTATTACTTTACATACTATGTTTTTTTCATCCTATTCTATTCAAATATTTTATATTCATTGTATAAAGGATATTTATTTGTTAAAGCTACCACCTTTTCTCTAGCTTCTTCTTCTTTATTATAAGTTAAACATAAATCTATAGCCTCTGCTATATCTTTCATATCTTCTTCTTTCATACCTCTTGTTGTTACAGCTGGAGTCCCTAATCTTATACCACTAGTAACAAAAGCTCCATTTGGATCAAAAGGTATTGTATTTTTATTAGCTGTTATATACGCTTCATCTAATCTTTTTTCGGCTTCTTTTCCAGTTATATTTTTATTAGTTAAGTCTAATAAAATTAGATGATTATCAGTTCCACCTGTTACTAACTCAAATCCTCTATTCATTAATTCTTCTGCTAATTTCTTAGCATTTTTTATAACTTGAGATTGATATTCTTTAAACTCTGGCTCTAAAGCTTCTTTAAACGCTACAGCTTTAGAAGCTATTATATGTTCTAATGGACCACCTTGAGTTCCTGGGAATATAGCTTTATCTATAGCTTTTGCATATTTTTCTTTACAAAGGATTACTCCTCCTCTAGGTCCTCTTAAAGTTTTATGAGTCGTAGTAGTTACAAAATCAGCGACCTCACATGGGTTTTGATGAAGTCCAGCCGCTACAAGTCCTGCTATGTGAGCCATATCTACCATAAGCATAGCACCTACTTCGTCAGCTATTTCTTTAAACTTTTTAAAATCTATTTCTCTAGGATATGCACTAGCTCCCGCTACTATTAATTTAGGTTTTATTTCATGTGCCTTTGTTCTTATATCATCATAGTCTATTCTTCCATCTTTAAGGTCTACACCATACTCTGTAAATTCAAAATATTGTCCTGATATATTTGCAGGAGACCCATGAGTTAAGTGGCCACCTTGAGATAAATTCATCCCCATAACCTTATCTCCTGGTTTTAATATTGAAAAATATACACCCATATTTGCATTAGCCCCAGAATGAGGTTGAACGTTAGCATGTTCTGCCCCAAATATTTTTTTTAATCTTTCAATAGCTAACGTTTCTACTTCATCTATATACTCGCACCCTCCATAATATCTTTTCCCCGGGTACCCTTCTGCATATTTGTTAGTTAAATGGCTTCCCATAGTTTCCATAACTGCCATAGATACTATATTTTCTGATGCTATTAACTCTATATTCCTTTGTTGTCTTTCTAATTCTCGTTGCATACTTTCATAAATCTCTTTATCTGTTCTCTTTAAGTTTTTGAACATTTACCTCATCCCTTCTTTTTATAAATATGTATTATTAAAAGCTAATTTAAATTGGAGAAATCTTAATATTTATATATTCGCTTGTACACTTTTATATACCCAATTTTCATAACTTTACAATAATTAATATTATTTAATTTAAATAGTCCCCTTCTAAATTTCCGTTAAATATTTACCCTAAAATATATTGATAAATTATTTTGTTTTATGTATATTTATACACCAGGTTATAATAAAATGTCAAATTTTTCTGTTAACTTAATAATTCTTTCAATAAAAAATAAAAAA
>NZ_LBBT01000160.1 GCF_001006285.1 Paraclostridium benzoelyticum | reverse complement strand
ACATTAAGCTTTATATTTTTATTTTTAATCCAATTTTTCACTATATCTTTTTCTATATTATTACATTGTATTTCATTATTTTTTATAACAAAAGCTTTATCACATCCAGTTATAATTCCCTGAAAACTTATACATATATCTTTTAGCTTATATTTACAGCTTTTTTCTATAACGTTATATAAATTTACATTTTCCTTTTTATCTATAATCCACTTTTCACTCATATCACTTTGATTCATATGTATTTTAGTAAAATAGTCACTAAACTTTAGAGTTGATTTGATATCATCTATAAATTTTAATTTAATATTATAGTTGGTAATCCTATAAAAATCAAAACTCGAATCTATGTACGTTGCCTTTTCCATAGTAAATATACAACTTGCTACATTTGCATTTTTAAATACATTAAATCCATTGAAATCTATAATTTCTTTAATTTTAACATTATTAATTATATAATTTCTTAAATTTTCTCCACTCGGACTTTCCAAAAAATATCTTGGAGTTATTATACTTGCAACTCCATTTTTTTTTAGTAAGTCAATTATACGTTTATAAAAACAAAAATAAATGTCTGACTTATCCTTATATACGTCACCATAATTTTTTATTAATTGCTTTTTATATTTCATAGTCAAATTTTTATGTCCTATATAAGGAGGATTTCCTATTATATAATCAAACTTCTCACCCCAGAATGTTTCTTTCAAAGTATCATCTATTCCTTCATACATTAAACTATCAAAACAGTATATATTAAATTCATCAGTAGATGAATCTAATTCTTTATTTCTCAAAGAATATTTCAAAACATTTACCGCATTTTGATCTATATCTATACCATATATACAATTTTTGATTATATGTTCATGTATATTCTCAATATTAAGATCCTTTTTTATAATTTCAAACTTTTTATACAAAACATCATATACCTCTAGTAAAAAATTTCCACACCCACAAGACATGTCCAATATTTTAGGAGATGGATTCTTATTAAAATCATGTTCTGTCAAAATTTTATTAACAATATAATCTATTACATATTTAGGAGTATAATAAATCCCCAAAGCTTTTTTTTCATTTTCACTTAAACTATTTTCATATAAATCAGATAAATAGTAATTACTACAATTTAGAATCTCCATATAACTTCCCCCTAGAAAATACACTTTCTAGCTACCATTATATCAAAGTTTGAATTAATTAATATACAATTAAACATAAATAAAAAGAAGTATATAATATATACTTCTTTTTATTTATGTTTAGAGTCTATGTATCTTAGTATTCCTTGAGCTATACCTTCTGCCATTTGATTTTGATAACTCGAGTCACTAAGCTTTTTTTCTTCTTCCTTATTACTTATAAATCCAGCCTCAACTAAAACTGATGGCATTTCTGTCTCTCTTAAAATTTCTAAGTTAGAAGGATAAATACCTCTATTTTTAGTATCTAAATATAAACATATTGTATCTTGTATAGATTTAGCTAACTGTTCTGATCCATCAATATTATTTGACTGGTAATATGTCTCTGTCCCAAACGCGGACCTTCCTCCACTTTCTGAGTTAAGATGTATAGAAACAACCATATTTACCCCTTGTTCATTAGCCATTTTGCTTCTTTCTTCTAAAGATACATATGTATCTTCTGTTCTAGTTAGAATAACTTCTAAGTCTTCGTATTGAGACAAATCTCCAGCTACTTTCTTTGCAATTTCTAAAGATATATTTTTTTCTAAACTGCCATCTACTCCCTTAGCTCCTGCATCATTTCCTCCATGTCCAGGATCTATCAATATCTTAATTTTGCCCTTTGATTTGTCTTCATCTAAGCTAAGATGTTCAATTTCAGTCTTATCTTGAGTTTTAGTTTCATTGCTTTTAGTGTCAGTTTTTGTTTTGTCCTCACTTATTGACCCCGTTAACATCTTTAACCCAAAAATTATTGAAAATATAATTGCTAATAATAAAAATACTAAAATTAATAGTCTTGATTTTTTTATTCTTTTTCTCTTAACAGTTTTTTTCTTCTTTGTCATACATCCACCCTTCTACTCTATAATTCAGGTTAATTTTAGCATTTTTCGATTATATTTTCAATATGACTAGCTTTATCCTCCTAAAGTAATATCTTGTTTACTATACCAATTTATAGCTTCATGTATATGATTATGTTTAAAATCTGGCCAATACTCATCTAAAACATAAAAATCTGCATATATAGATTGTACAGGTAAAAAACCACTTAGCCTTCTTCTTCCGCCCCATCTTATTATTAAATCCAGTCTAGATATATCAAAAGACTGTATGTATTCATGTATATTATTTTTATTATTTCCTTTAGCTGTGGATAGTGTATTTAAATCCCAATGCCACCCATAATTAACTAGTAAATTAGCTTTTATTTGCCCATCCTTAGCCTCTGTACGACTAGTATACGGAAGTAGTTCCTGTGGAAACATTGGTGAACTAGTATTTCCTATAACTAATAAAGATGCCCCTTCATCCACCAACATCTTCGCTGCATTTACGCATGCATCAGTAAAAGCCTTAGTTTGAGGAGCAGGTCTCTTTGTATTATCTGTCGTAAATCCATAAAATGTGACTTCATCTACACCTATATCTCTGCACACCCTGTATGCTTCAAGCCCTGGATCCAGTCCATTGTCATATCCTTTGTCTTTAGTAAGCCCATTAGATTCAGCCCACCTTCTATTTCCATCTGGTATTATTCCTACATGTTTTGGAATTCTCATTTTAATCACCTCTTGATGTGAATTATTGCCACATATAGAATTTTTACACAATTTTAAATTTTTTATTAAAATTTTTTAAATTTTCAATAAAATCACTCCATTATTTATTGTATTTATAGTAAACTATAAATATATTTTTATTCGGAGGTATTATATGAAAAAAACTTTGTTTTTAGTTTTTTTACTTTTTACTTTTTTACTTGCAGGTTGCTCTTCTAACTCAAATATTAAAGATGTACCCGTGAGTGAAATTAAAGATGCTATATTAAAAAATAATCTTTTAGATGTAGAACCTTTAAATGATATTCCTGCTTCAGAATTCCACGCTCTTAGTTCTGTAAAAAATGATATGGATGAAGGCTTTATGTTAAGCGCCATGATCAATGTAAAATTAAGAGATGTCATAGTTATAAAAACTGATAATACTGAAGTTGTACTTAAAGCTTTAGAAAAGTATAAAAGCAATTCACTAAAATTATTCGCTGACGGATACGGTGGAGAAGATAATATGGAAAGTGTATCAAATTCAATATTGAAAACAGTCGGCAACTATGTATATTTTATAGCTACTCCAAATGCTGATGAGATTGAAAAAGTAATTTTAAATACTATTCAACAATAATGTTTAATTTATCTGACTTATCCTATTAGTTAGTTTTTAGTAATTTAGATAAATCTAAGTCTTATTGTCTTTTAAATTAAATATGTTATATAATTACTTTAGATATATTATTTTAATTTTAGGAGGGTATTCATGCAACCGTTATTTTTAAAACCATTGTTTATGTACAGAATATGGGGAGGAACTGCATTAAGAGATAAGTTTAACTATGAAATTCCATCTGAAAATACAGGTGAATGTTGGGCTATAAGTTCTCATGAAAATGGAGATTGCGAAATTACAAATGGAAAGTTTAAGGGAATGACTTTATCTAACTTATGGTCTAATCACAGAGAACTTTTTGGAAATATGGCTGGAGATAAATTTCCATTACTTACAAAAATATTAGATGCTAATGATAATTTATCCGTTCAAGTACATCCTGATAATGAGTATGCTAAGAAAAATGAAAATGGAGAATTAGGTAAAACTGAATGTTGGTATATAATAGATTGCGATGATGATGCTGAAATGATTTTTGGACACAATGCTAAATCTAAAGAAGAGTTTGAATACATGGTTTCAAATAATAAATGGAGCGACTTACTTAGAAGAGTTAAAGTTAACAAAGGAGACTTTTTCTATGTTCCAAGTGGAACAATCCATGCTTTATGCAAAGGAACTCTAGTGTTAGAAACTCAACAAAGCTCTGATACTACTTACAGAGTTTATGATTACGATAGAGTAGACTCTAATGGTAATAAAAGAGAGCTTCATGTTGATAAATCTATAGCTGTTACTACAGTTCCTCATGTTGAAAATAAACCTAACTATAGTATTATTGAAAATGATAACTTTAAACTTACAACATTTTTAAGTAATGAGTTTTTTAGTGTTCATAAATTAGATGTTTTCACTGAGTATAGTTCAATGCAAAATAAGCCATTCGAATTATATAGTGTCATAGATGGTAACGGAAAACTAGTATCAAATTCAAATGAATATAGTTTAAATAAAGGCGATAACTTTATATTGCCTAATAACTTTGGAGAATTTAAACTAATAGGTAATTTACAATTAATAATTTCTCATATGTAGTTAAAAAGGGATGCATATTTATTCTAATACATCCCTTTTACTTATTTATAATACCCAAGTATTTTTATATATCTTCTCTCTCCTTCTTTTTCGCTTAAAGGAAAATCTATCAAATCATCGGTATGCTGGCATATTAAGTAATCTAATAAGTAATTTCTATCATCTAGTATTACTTCACTTATTATCATTGTGTGATATGCACTACCTTGATATATTAATTGAACTAAATCTCCTTTTTCTAATTCATCATAATCTGCTAGAACTGCATATATACCGTAATTTTCAGTTTTATATTTATTGTTATTTAAAACATACCTACCAAATGCATCTGCAGATGTCCAAGTTGGAGTTCTACTAAAATCACTATACCAATACCATTGGTGCATTATATCCTTTCCCTCATGATCAAAAGGTATATCCCCTGCATGTATACACTGAGATATATAGTTCGTACAATCTCCTCCCCATGGGTCATAGTCTTTATATTTAGGATTTCTGTATAAAGCCCACGTTCTAGCATAATCAACTGCTGATTCTCTATCATATTCATTTAGAAATCTCATATTATCACTCCATTACATAACTTTTAATGTAATTTGATATGTCACTTTCATTATCTTTAAAATAAATTTTCATTTCATCTATATCGCATGTATCTTTATTTTCATATGAAGAGAATACTATAGATACGTAGTCATTTGTTATATAAAATTTTTCATCTATATTATGTTCTATAAGTACTGTATTTTTGAAAATATCTTCAATTAACAATTCTCTCTTTCTCTTAAGGTCAAAATTATAAGTATTTATATAATTTAT
>NZ_LBBT01000159.1 GCF_001006285.1 Paraclostridium benzoelyticum | reverse complement strand
TTTATAAATATATTTGCATTCAAGGGAGGTTAATCAATGAAAAGTTTAGAAGATTTATTAAATGATTTTTATGATTTATTAGAAATTCCAATTCAGTTTTTAGATAAAAATTTAAAACTCATAAGTAGTAAGGGGTATTCAGATAAGCTATTTAGACTATGTGATGATTTAGGGATACTAAATAATATAGATAGAAATTCTTCATCTACTGTTAAAATTAATTCTAGTGAGAATATACATTTTATAATAATACCTAAGTTCAATCTTATTAACCAAAAAGGATATTTTGTAGTTGGTCCTTTTAAATCCGAAAGTATGTGTAAGGAACATGACATTCCATTTAAACCATTGTCATGTTCAGATTATTTTTCATCTGTTCTAGAAACTATAATAAAAAATAAATATCATAAAAAACATAAATTTAGTGTATATGTAAAGGAAGGCATAGATTATATTCATAGGAATTATTATAACGATATAAATCTCGGTACAGTTTGTGATCATCTAAATATAAATAAAAGTTACTTCTGCTCTATTTTTAAAAAGGAAACAGGTTATACATTTTCTAATTTTTTAAATAAATTAAGAGTTGAAAAAAGTAAAGAATTTTTACTAGAAAATGATGAATCAATATTAGATATAGCCTTATCTGTGGGTTATAATAACCACACATACTACTCTGCAGTATTTAAAAAGTATAATGGAATGAGCCCTCAAGAATATAGACACACTACGCTACAATAAAAAAGGGTATCGAATTTATCGATACCCTTTCATAACACATAGAAATAGCGAAGGGACTATATATAACATGACGAAACGTTATATATATTCCCAATCTATACTATCTATATATTTGCTTGTGATTTTAAAGTTTCAGCTTTATCAGTTCTTTCCCATGGTAAATCTAAGTCAGTTCTACCAAAGTGTCCATAAGCTGCAACATTTTTATACATAGGCTTTCTTAAGTCTAAGTCTCTTATTATTGCTCCTGGTCTTAAATCAAAGTTCTTATTAACTAAGTCAACAAGTAATTCTTCACTTACTTTTCCAGTTCCAAATGTATCTATGAATACAGATAATGGTCTAGCAACACCTATAGCATAAGCTAATTCTATTTCACATTTATCTGCAAGTCCTGCTGCTACTATATTTTTAGCAACGTATCTTGCAGCATATGCTGCTGATCTATCAACTTTTGTAGGATCTTTTCCTGAGAAAGCTCCTCCTCCATGTCTTGAGTATCCACCGTAAGTATCTATTATTATTTTTCTTCCAGTAAGGCCTGTATCTCCTTGAGGTCCTCCTATAACGAATCTTCCAGTTGGATTTATATATATTTTAGTTTCTGCGTCTAAAAGAACTTCTGGTATAACAACTTTTATAACTTTTTCTATTAGATCTCTCCTTATAGTCTCATTATCTATATCTTCACTATGTTGAGTAGATATTAATACTGTATGAACTCTAACTGCTTTATTTCCATCATATTCAACAGTAACTTGAGTCTTTCCATCTGGTCTTAAGTATTCTAATTCTCCACTTTTTCTAACTTCTGTTAATCTTCTTGATAACTTATGAGCAAGAGATATTGGAAGAGGCATTAATTCCTCTGTTTCATTACATGCGAAGCCAAACATTATACCTTGGTCTCCAGCTCCTATTTTTTCTATTTCATCTTCAGTTAATTCACCACTTCTGTTTTCTAAAGCTTCGTCAACTCCCATAGCTATATCTCCTGATTGCTCATCTATAGAAGTTATAACTGCACAAGTATCTCCGTCAAATCCGAATTTTGCTCTAGTATATCCTATTTCTTTAACTGTTTCTCTAACTAATTTAGGTATATCAACATAAGTATTAGTACTTATTTCTCCTGCAACTAATACTAACCCTGTTGTAACTGTTGTTTCACAAGCAACCCTAGCTTGTGGGTCATTTGTTAAAAGTGCATCTAATATTGCATCTGAAATTTGATCACATATTTTATCTGGATGTCCTTCTGTAACTGATTCTGATGTAAATAAATGTCTTGCCATTTAATTATCCTCCTAGGTTTACTTATTTTATCTTATCGCTTACTATAAGTGCTAATTCTCTTAATATTTTACATGCCGTAACTGTAGAAACATTTGTATTATCATAATCTGGGCTAAGTTCTACAATATCTAATCCAACTAAATTTATGTTTGAATTTTTTAGTATTTTAAAAATCCCCTCAAACTCTTTATAAGTTACTCCTCCTGGTTCTGGAGTCCCAGTTCCCGGAAAAATAGATGGATCTAAAACATCTAAATCAATAGTTAAATATATATTTTTATTTTCTAGTTTATCTACTATTTCTTTAAACGTATTTATAGTGTGAGTTTCCATGTATGTATGCTTATACTTTAATGCAAATTCAAACTCTTCTTTAGTTCCAGATCTTATTCCAAATTGAAATATTTTATTATCTCCGACAATATCCCATATACGTTTTATAACTGTCGCATGTGAATTTTCATTATTATTATACTCTTCTCTCAAATCTGTATGCGCATCAAAGTGAAGCACATACAAATCATTGTATTTTTCATGTACTGCTTTAAATGCAGGTAATGTTACTAGATGTTCTCCACCTATCATGAAAGGTACTTTATTATCTTTTATAATACTTTTTGTACCTTCATATATTTCATTTAAAACTGTATCTGTATTTCCTATGCTAAGTTCTAAATCTCCAATATCACAAATCTTATAATCATCCATATCTAAGTCAAGTATCGGGCTATAAGTTTCTAATCCATAAAACTCAGGTCTCATTGAAGATGATGCAAATCTAGTTCCCGGTCTATTTGAAGTGGTTCCATCAAATCCTGCTCCAAATACAACTAACTTACTTTCTTCGTAAGAATCATCCATACTCATAAATGTAGGTGTATTATAAAATTTATTTTTCATTTAACATATCCACAACATATTGAGGTAACATAAATGCCCCAGTATGTATATTGCTATTGTAATATTTAGTCTTTAAGTTTAAACTTTCCCAAGCTTCTTTGTTTTGATCTTTTATTGGATCATATTTTTTAGATGCAAAACCAAATAACCAATGTCCTGATGGATAGGTAGGTATATGAGCTTGGTAAACCTTAGCTATAGGGAATAAATTAGTTATTTTTTCATTAGCTCTTTTCATTTCTTTAGCATTAAAGTCAAAGTATGGGCTTTCATTTTGATTTACAAGTATACCTTCATCACTTAATACTCTGTAACAATCATTGTAAAAGTCAACTGAGAATAATCCTTCTCCAGGTCCTATTGGATCTGTTGAATCCACGATTATTAAATCATATGATTTATCTTTTGAATTTTTAACAAAAGCAACTCCATCTTCAAAATGCAAGTTAACTCTAGGATCATCTAATTTACAAGCACATATATCTATATACTCTCTTGATACATCCACTACCATTTTATCTATTTCAACCATATCAATTTTTTCTATTTGAGGATATCTAGTTAACTCTCTTACAGTACCTCCATCTCCTCCACCTATAACTAATACATTTTTTATATTCATATTAGTTGCCATAGGAACGTGAACTATCATATCATGGTATATAAATTCGTCTTTGTAACTTACCATCATAAGTCCATCTAAAGTTAAAAACTTTCCAAACTCCTTACTTTCAAATACATCAACCCTTTGAAAATCTGATTGATCGCTAAATAAGTGTTTATCTACTTTTATTGAGAAACGAACATTGTCTGTCCACTCTTCTGTATACCAAAGTTCCATAAATTAGACCTCCAAATTTTGAATTTAATTTTTTATTTTTGTATGTTTTTATTTTTATTTATATATATTTCTTAAATCGTCAGTTTTTTGACCATTTTTTATTTATATGTTATAATTGAATTTGAATTTAATTTTTTATTTATATTTATTTAGGTGATTATTATTTATATAGCTTCTTGCTCGTCTTGTGGCTTATGAGTAATATTGCCTAAATCTTTTTTTGCAAATTTTTGTATCTTTGATGTTAATCCTCTAGGTATTTCTGTAGATTCACTTCTTTCAGCTTTAAGTAATTCTTCTAGCATTTCAAAGCTTTTCCAAGGGTCTATATCTCCACAAGTAAAGAAATCTGCAGCTGCATATCCATACTCTGGCCATGTGTGTATAGTTAAATGAGATTCTGCTATTATTACAGCTCCTGACACTCCCCATGGATTAAAGTGGTGAAATACTGAATCTACTATAGTTGCTTTTGCATTTAAAGCTGAGTCATTCATATATTTTTCAATAAGCTTTGGATCTCTAAGCATTTCCTCATCACAATTATAGTACTCAACCAATATATGTCTTCCTAAAGTTTCAAACTTCATAGTCGTCACTCTCCTTATTAAGTTTTCAATTTATTTTTTTATAACTAATATATAATTTAAAGTTTTGTCTTTCATATCACTTAAATATGCATTATTGTCTTTTAATAACTTTATATAATCTATAATTTCCTTTGTAATTATTTCTCCAGGAGTTACTATCGGAATACCTGGTGGATAAGCCATTATAGATTCTCCAGAAATTCTTCCAATACATTCATCAATTAAAACCATTTCTTTATCTTTGTAAAAAGCATCTCTTGGTTTTAATTTTAATATTGGGTTTATCTGCTTTATATCTATATCATTCATCTCATCAGGCTTCTTGTATATTTTAGATATAACTTCTAATGCATTTATTAATTTATCTACATCTTCTTTTTCTGTACCTATAGATATTAATGCTAATATATTATATAAATCCCCTAATTCTGCTTGAACCGAAAACTCTTTATATAATAAATCGTAAACTTCAAGTCCTGTTAAATTTAATTTTTTAACATTTATGCAAAGTTTTGTCTCATCTATAAACTTTACTCCTTCATCATTTAAACATTCCGTAGATACAACTTTTATACCTTTTACTTTATTAAGCCTAGCTTTAGCGTATCTTGAAAGATTTAAAGCTTTCGATAGTTGCTCCTGCCCATTTGACACTAAGTTCGACCTAGCTCCATCAATGCTACTCATTAATAAATATGATGCAGATGTTGATTGAAGCATGTTTATACATTGAAGAACCTTACTAGACTCTATACTTTTGTTATTTAAAAGCAGTGCTGAAGCTTGCGTTAATGCTCCTCCTGTTTTATGTATGCTAACCGCCGCCATATCTGCTCCTAACTTCATACTTGATGGTGGTAAATCATCATGAAACGGAAAGTGAGCTCCATGTGCCTCATCTATTAAAACCAATACATTTTTCTTATGACATATGTCTATAATTTCTCTTAAATCACTGCATGCTCCATAATAAGTTGGATTAAGTAAAAATAAAGCTTTTATCCCCTTATTTGTTTCAAGTGCATGCTTTACATCTTTAGCCCTTATATTAAGACTTATTCCTAATTCTTTATCAAACTCTGGTTGAATAAATACAGGTTCTCCTCCACTTAATATTAGTGCATTGATAACTGATTTATGTATATTTCTAGGAAGAAGCAATTTATCATTATCCTCTATGATGCTTAATATCATTGCATGTATAGCTCCTGTAGTTCCATTAGTTATAAAAAAAGCATCATCTGAACCATAAGCATCCGCTAAAAGTTTTTGAGCATTTTTTATGACTCCCTTGGGATTAGATACATTATCCATTAATGGAGATGAGTTTATATCCATTTTCATCAATTCTTCTCCATAATAATTATTTAATATGTCTACCCCTTGATGTCTTACATGACCAGGTACATCAAAACATGCTATATCTTTTTTTGAATATTCTTTTAGTGAGCTTAGTAGTGGTATTTGACTATGATTTAACTTATAACTTTTCTCATATTCTAACTCTAAGTTTTTACCTATAGCTTCCAAATCGTTCCTCCCTTCTTTATTTTAAATATTAATT
>NZ_LBBT01000158.1 GCF_001006285.1 Paraclostridium benzoelyticum | reverse complement strand
TATAGTATAATCATTTTTTTACTATAGTAATAACTTTGTTTTAAAAGCTACAGTAGCATTTCCGCAAATTTTCACTTGTACTGGTTTGTTATTTTCTATCTTTACTTCTACCTCAACCATTCCTGCTCTACCTATAGCCTCTCCTTGTTTTGCTTTAAACTTAAACAAATGATTATTATGCTTAACAAGATTATAATAAACAAGATAAGCTCCTAAAGGCCCATTAGCATTTCCGGTCACGGGATCTTCATTAATGCCAATAGCTGGTGCAAACATTCTCCCGTTCACCAAAATATCACTTTCATACGAATCAGTAGTAAATACATAGTATCCATTGCACTTAATTTTATTACTTAATTTACACAGTTGATCAAAATCAGGTTTAAGTTTATTTAAAGTATCCATACTTTTTATTCCAATCATAACCTTAGAATGTCCTGTAGAAACAATTTGAATTTTATAATTTTCTAATAAATCATCATCTGCAATATTTAATGCAGATAAAAGCTTATTTTTATTCACGCCTTCAATAATGTCTCCAAATTCAACATTTCCCTGAGTCATAATAATTTTATAATCATTATTTTTTTTTACTACGTCTACAGGTAAAATGCCTGCACCTGTTTTTTGATAAATTGTCGTAGATTCAAGTTTATTCTCAGTAGCTAGTGCATAGTGTGCTGAAATAGTAGCATGTCCACAAATAGGAACTTCATGTGTTGGGGTAAAAAATCTTATATGTACATCGTATTCCTTTCTGTCAGAAGAAAATATAAATGCGGTTTCAGAATTATTCATTTCTCTAGCTATTTTTTGCATTTGCACTTTTGTTAATCCATCAGCATTTGTTACTACTCCAGCTGGATTACCTGTAAACTTTTCTTTTGTAAATGCATCAATTTGATATAAATTGTATTTCTTAGCCATGGTTTACCTCCTAAAAAAATTTATCTACTAATTTATTTTACGTATATATTACTCAATAAGTCTAAATATGCATCAATTATATCATATACATACTTATTTCTCTTAAATTTTCAGTTGCTTTCTCCATAAATTAATAGTACACTTAATTTAGAATACATAGGAATCCGAGGTGTTAGTTATAAATAAAGAACTTATCAAAGGCAGTACTGTTACAGTAATCTTAAACGCTCTAAAAAAAGAGCCTCTTTATGGATACGGAATGATTAAAGAGATTGAAAATAAGTCCCAAGGAGTATTTTTATTTAAGGAGGGGACCTTATATCCTATTTTGCATGACCTTGAAAAGAATAAATTTATAGAATCCTTTTGGCATATAGAAAATGGTAGACGTAGAAAATACTACAAGATTACAACAAAAGGTCTTAAGGAATTAAAGAGAAGAGAAAATGAATGGAAAATATTTAGCAAAACAATGGATTTTGTACTAGGAGGGTAAAATGTCTGAAGAAAAAATCAATGTAGATAATTTTTTGCAATCTGTCTGTAGATTTGTTTCTACTGAAGAACGTGCACAAGATATAAAAGATGAACTTAGGGATCATATTGATAGTTATATTGATGAATATACACACGATGGTCTGAATATCGAAGATGCAACATCAAAAGCCTTAAAGCAGATGGGAGACCCCTACTATTTAAGCAACAATTTTAAAGAAAATATTTCTAATAATAAAAGAATATTTATAGCTGGATTAACAGTTTCATTTATGGCTATACTTGCATCGGTCAATATATATGGTTATATAAATAACCTTTATACCTTTTCAGATATTTTTATGAATCTAGTTTTTATTATTTTAAATATACCAATTATTGTACTACTTCTTAAAACTCATAAAAAAAGTAAAAAACTAGATACAAGTAATCCTGTTTTTTACATTCAATCATATAAAACATCTACGTGGTACGAAAATATGTTAAAACCTATCAAATGGCTATGTATATTTTCATTTGCAATAAATTTAATTCCTGATTTTAATATTTTTGATTTACTATCTAAAAGTGAAATAATCTTTGAATATTTGAATACAATAACGATTTCAATTATGTACTTAATAATGATTATTATATTTTATACTGTAAGTCCTAAGTCTCAAAATAATATTATATATCCTGAGGGTATTCTTACATTTGAATCTTTTATTCCTTGGGATAAAATTTCAGCATATAGATGGGTTAAAGAACATTCTAAAAATAAAGCTATTTATTCTATTGAATTGAAATTTAAAAAGAAACCTTCATCATACAAGTATTCATTTCGTAGTCAACTTATAAAAGTTAGTTCTTCACAAATAAATTTAATAGATGAAGTTTTTAAATCAAATGGAATAGATCAACGTCAATGCTTTTAATTAACATTTTAACTTTATTACAATAATAAAACAACTATATAAAAACTAAGTTTTTATATAGTTGTTTTATGTATTTAACTAATTTTTTCTTAAAAACATTCTAATTTCAAGATATAAGTATAAGCATTACAAATATAATTTATTTTATCTTAACTTATATCTTTCACTTAACAAATTCGGTATTTCTCTATACTTACTTAAATCATATATTTTTTTTACATCCTCAATTGAACTTGAAAAGTTTAAAAATGCAATTGAATTTAACTGTGAAACCTCCACTAACTTTTTATCTTTTAATATATTTTCAGGTATTTCCTTTGATAAAAATACATCTTCTGAATATAAGAAAATTATATAATTGATTAAAGATAATTTATCATCATTAGGTAATTCATTGAATTTACTACAAAAATGTTCATATCTATCATCACTTGAATCTATGAACATCATAACTATACTCGTATCCTTTAGTGGAAAAATACATATATGTAAGCTTTGTATGCTATATTTTCGTTCTTTAAAATATATATCATTTACAATTTCTCCATCCAAATCTGTTACAAGAGCTATACTTCCTTGAAATGCCAGAGGTACAACATAGTCTAACTTCTGATGATAAAATTGATAGTATTCTCCATTACAATTTAATTTACTTAATCGCTTTGCTTTATCATAATTTCGCTTGTATTCATCTAGTTCAACATCCTGAATACTATGCATATTTCGAATGAAATCTAATGCAAAAGGATTTTTCTCACCTATTATTTCATATAATGCATGATCATTGGTCCTATTTCCTATATGCCTTAGAAAGTTTTTCATAGCTATCTGTGCTAACATTTTAGGCGTTGCCTCATTTTCATAGTTATCTGGATTTTCATACTCTTGAAAAATTGTACTATCACACTCTTTACATATTATTTGAAATGTTCCTGCATTTTTAACACCTTTCTCCTCATCCAATAACGGTATATTTATTAATGTATTTGAATAATACAAATATCCATTAGTTGATATGTTTCTTAAACAAAATGCTGGTACTGAGTGTGAATTGCAGAAACTAGACTTCTTTTCATTGCAATGTAAACATCTATCTCCTTTAGCTCTTTTTCTTGTTTGTGTCATTATATGTCCAAACTCTTTTTTTCTAGCTAAAGCATCGCTTCCTATCTCACCTTCATATAATCCAAGTTTAAAAAATTCTATTTCTTTCATACTGTACCCCTTTATTAAATAGCTAAAAATACATCTATTAAATCTTTAAAGTTATTAGATTTAGTAGGCATAAAATTAAATATTTTACGTGGAAAAGAAGAAACGTATTTACTTTAAGAGGTTCTTCTTTTTTAATCCTGTATATGAATTCACTTTATAATATCTATACTTAATTATATCATTTAATGCTTTTTTAACTTTATTTAATATTAAATTTTTTACTTACATATAATTTTTTATAAAAAAACCGCATCACTCATTTGAGATACGGTTAATAGTTACTTGAAAAATATTATTCTTAATTTTCATGTTATTTTAATGGTAATTTAAATTCACTGAGTACATCTAAATTATCAGTATTTTTATCTACAACTTTTACTACAATATAGTCTGCATCTTTAGAAATAGGAGTAAATTTTTTATATTCTAATGTACCAATTTTACTTTCTATATTATAACTAAATGTATGTCCATCTAATTTATTGCCTTTATCATCATATGCTAGTATGTATGCACTTTCTCCAAATTCCTTAGGAATATCTACTTCTACCTCAGTAGTTCCTGGAGTTAAAACAACCTTTTTTAGTACAGCCTTGTTGTTTTCTAAATTAGGCTCAAATTTTACATTTTTACTATCATCTTTTTTCATAGCTAATTTATATTTCCAATGGCCTTTTATATATTTTAATCCCGTTTCATCCCATATACTAAGATCTGATATATTTATTTTTAAATCAAATGTATCCTCTATATTTATTCCCTTCTGTATCAGTGGTACTAAATCAATATACTGTAAAACTGCATAAGTATTTTCATCAATCTTTTTAGTTGCAGCATCAACTTCACTTAATTGTTCATCGCTAAAACTAGATTTTATGTCCCCACCTCCAATATACTTGTTCAAATATACAGTATCTGATTTATTAAGCTTACTATTTTCTGATTCTATTATATAACTTATGAAGATATTACTTCCGTCACAATATGCTTCTTGTACTGTTATACCAATATTATTACTTATTGCTTTTTCATTTATTGGTTTCTCATTTTTATTATTCACACCTTTTATAAATGACATTTTTTCAGATACTGCTTTATCTGATTTTAATATATTCATTACATTTCCTAAAAAAGGTATTTTCTCTGCAAGTGCTGGGTGAGTCACGCTCATTCCTAAGAGAATAACACAAACCAGGCCAAATGATACAGCTGTATTTTTAATAATCTTTTTTCTTCTTTTTTCTCTTTTTATAAATGCTTTTGTTTCATCTATTCTTTCATCTACACAATTTGGAATTTCACTACCACCTATTATTTTATCAACTTTGTTCATTTTATCCATTATTTATACCTCCCTTATTATCTGAGTATTCTTTCTTAACTTATTTCTAGCTCTAGATAACCTGGATTTAATAGTTCCTTCTGATTCTTTTAATATTTCGCTTATTTCTCTTGTATTAAATTGAGATATATAATAAAGTGATATAACTAATTTTTGCTCTTTTGATAAACTATTTAACATGTCTTCTATTTCAAATTTACTCAAGAACTCTTGAGTGTAACCTTCTTCTTTATAATTGTCTAAAATTAATACTTCTTTATTTTTAGCCATTATATCTTTACATTTGTTAATAAGTATCTTAGTTAACCATGTTTTAAAATAAGAATCATCTTTAAGTGATTTTATATTTCTATATGCTGATATTATTGTTTCCTGCATTGCATCCGCTACATCATCGTCATTATTTAAAATAGATTTAGCAGCCTTATATAAAGCTACTTTGTTTGCTTCAATAAGTTCAAAAAAGGATTCTTCATTACCTTTTTTAGCTTTTTTTATTAAGTTTTCCATTACTTCCTCCTAAAAATCTTATGTACGTACATATTACTTTCTTAAGTTTTACTTTGTTTTTCCACAATTATTAGACTCGTGTTTGATCCAAATAGTTCCATTTGTTTTTGATTTTTTAATAAAATAATAAATTTGAAATATTATTACTTATTTATCTTATCGTTCAAATTGAGTTATTTTAAAGTTCCCTCATGTCGTATTTAGGTTTCCCATGTGTCGTATTTCAAATTAAATTTTACTATCAATTTAATTTTTATTTTATGTCTAAAAATTAAACTTCACTTTATTATAGATATCTAATCTTTTATTAAAAATAAAAAACTAGTAGAAAATTCAGCTCTACTAGTTCCCTCCTTACATCTTTTCAATTTTAGATTTTTTCTAAATCCTCTACGTGTTTCTTATAGATTCTATCTTTCTTCATATATAAATAAACTCCAAATACTCCTATAGACATTATTATAAAACACGCTAAAAATGCATATTTCAAATATATATCTGCACAAAATCCTATAATAATATTTATAAAAGCAGAAAATAAACTTCCTATCATTGAGTACACTGATAAAATAGTAGCTCTATTCTTACTTATAGATTTATTTTTAATATCTAATACAATTGGTGAAATCATTGATATTAATCCACTTAAAGAGCATACTGCAATAATACTTATAAATATGTTTTTGGTAAATACCAATACTAACACACATAAAAGCATCATAGTTACCATTGTTTTTAAAGTTTTCACTTGCCCAAATTTTTTGCTAATTACATGGGTTTTAAAAGATAACATTGCTAGAAGTTCTGAAAGTGCCGTTATATACCCCAGAAATCTTATATCTACCCCTATACTTTCAAAGTGTAATTGACCTAAATTTACACTTATTCCATAGGATATTTCAGATATTATAGCTGTAGATATAACAAATATAAACATTAGCTTTACATTTTTTATATTTTTAAAACTGTCTTTAATTATGGTTTCATTTTTATTATTAGAAATCTCTATCTCTACATCTTTTGTAAAACAAATAGTAATAATACTTAAACCACATGCAACAACTGTTGCAACTATAGCTGATTCTATGGATATATTTATGAAAAAGAATGATGTTATTGATGAAATAAAAAATGCTAGACTATTAAAGGCTCTATACCTACCAAAAACCTTCTCACTTTCTTCTAAATTGCATGATTTATATAGAAATGCTATATCACATCCAGAGGTACCTGACACTCCAATAGCAGTTAATATTGTTTGAAATAAAAATCCCATAAAAGTATTGCAAAATAATAAGCTAAATCTTGCTAAAAAGAATATTATATAGGATATTGTTAGTGTCTTTTTATATCCATATTTATCTGCAAAATATCCCCATGGGATTTCTGTCAGCACTATTATAAATAGTAATATAAATTCTAAAAAGAAAAATTCACTTATTGATAAGCCTCTTTGTGTTCTATATATTAAACTTACAGGACCATAAAATACTAGTCCTTGTAGGAATGCTATTAAATACATTAATTTTAAATTTCGTTTCATTGAATTGCCCCCTAGTTATATAATTTTTAACTAATAGGGGCTTAATCTTGCAGATGCATTTTACATCCCTCCGTTTTTTATTTATACAATTTATTATATCAGAAGTCTTATATTAAATTGTTCATTTTAATATAAGATTTTCCGATATAAAACAACATAAAAAATAACTGTATAAAAACTAA
>NZ_LBBT01000157.1 GCF_001006285.1 Paraclostridium benzoelyticum | reverse complement strand
ACTATCAACTTAAGGCTATGACTGTTAAGTCATAGCCTTTTAATGTTGTTCTTAATTTATATAAACTATGTTTTTAGTTCTTCATATTATCCTTTCTTTTATCTTAAGTTTTGAGATATTTGTTGTATAGTATTTCTTAAATTTAAAACTCCATATCCCATTCTTATATTAGGATATTTATATATGAACCTATCAGCACCTATCATTAAATATGTCTTTATTATATCATTAAATATTAACCTCTGATTCAAATTACTTTGAGATACCAAAAAATCTACTAGTATAGATACAACTCCAGTTACAATAGAGCTACTTACTCCAGTTCCACTAGCCTTTACGTAGGACCTATCTTTATAAGGTCCTACTATATTTATACATGGAGCAACTATATCAGGTTTTAGTGGTACTTGATTTAATGTTCCTATTGATGATCCTAGCCACATACTATCAATTTCATTATTAAATCCTCCTATAGATATGCTATTCTCTGTAGCAGCAAAAATATTAGTAGTAGAAAAATAATTTGAATTTACAAATCTAGTATCTTTATCTATTAAATTTTTATTAGGCAAGTAAACATCATACTCTCCAGTTATAATAAATTCAGGCTGTAATCTAAGTGTCCACATTCCAGGTTTTACATTTTCTAATTTAATTAAAATTTCTCCCGTTCCTGATTTTATCCATGGATATATATACCGAAATGAATATTTAGTATTTTCAATGTTAAATGTCCCATTATACATATTTCCATCTGGAGAATATTGAATAGGATAACTATATTCACCAGATGGTGATATTAGAGTTGCTGAAATTTTATCTGGGCCAATACAGCTTATTGAAATATCTAAATTTTCCTGATTTCCTATTTGTATAATTACATCTTCTATTTCATCCATACTAATAAATTTTCCACTACAATGAATATCTGTATTACCTTCATTTCCCATTCCACTAACTACTATATTTCCAGCTCTTTTAAGTTCACTAAAAGTATCTAAAAAATTAGTTAAAATAATTGATTCACTTCTCTCTGCTAAAGTTAAATTCAATATGAAATTTTTATTATATTTTTTTATAAAGCTTACTACATAACTAATTCCTGCTAAAAAATCACTTAGTTCATATCCTATTGTTCCCTTTTTATATACATCTTTAATAGCTCTTAATTTTACAATAAGTAATTCACTTTTTGGTGCTATTCCTTTATATAGTGAGTTTAACCTTCCATTTCCACATGCTATTCCTGCAGCTATAGTTCCTGTTCCTTGTATGTCCTTAGTCAACTCGTAGCTATTAATTTTTATATATTCATTTATTTCCTCCCTACTAAATTCGCTTCCAAAGTTTAAGTTTTCTGGTGAATTACCTTTGTCACTTTCTTGATCCCATATAGCTATAATTTTGCTACTTCCATCTTCATTAATAAAGTCAGGATGTAAATAATCTATTCCAGAGTCAATAATAGCAATTACATTACCATCTCCAAATGTACATATGTATGGATTTCGCTCTATATAATCTATATCTGCTACTTCTCTTACTCTTGAACCCTTATTGTAATTATTATCACCAATTTCTATAAGAGAACTTACAGGAATAGATAACATCCAATCATATGCAAACTCAAGTTTATTTAAAATTCGCTCATCAAAAGATTCTTCTACATATATAGTGACCAGCTTTTCATTCAAAATAGCATACTGGTTAATATTATACTTTTCTAACTCATCTTTGAGTTCATATATTTCTCCATTATAAATAATAATATATGATTTCATAATTAATATCCTTCCAAAAAATTATTTTAATTGATCAAATGCACCTTTTATATCTAAAATTCCATAACCATAAATTTCATTTGGGTATACTAATCGATCACTTCTCTTTGCTCCACCTCTTAAAAATGTTCTTATCTTTTGAACGACCGCTTTACTTTTGTAATACCTGTCTGAAAATGTATATTGCATAACTAATGCAACTCCTCCGGCTACATACGATGCTGATACAGAACTACCTGTAATAGTACAATACTTTTTCCCAGGATATGCAGCTATTATATTAACCCCTGGAGCTACTATATCCGGCTTAATCATTTTTCCTATAACTCCTATTACAGGTCCTCTTGAAGATTCAGACCAAATACTTTTATTTACACTATCATATGTTCCTACAGTTATCATGTCTCTATACCCTCCTGGAAAACTTATTGTGTATTTAGGGTTATTTAAACTAAACTTAACAACAGACTTAGTTAAACCATTATTTGGAAGGTATAAATTATAAATTCCATTTGTTATATACTGACCAATTAATCTAATTGTCCAAATTCCTTTTTTTACATTTGTTAGTTTAATTGCCGTTTGTTGCTGTCCTCCATATGGTAAAGGATATATTGTGTAAATTCTATACATAGTTCTCTCTAGGTCAAATAATCCTTCCATTATACTGTAGTTTGATACATATGACAGTTTACTTTCTTCTCCAGTTGGAGATACTATTATTACGTTTAATTTATCTGGTTTATTCATCCATAAATCTACTTCAATCTCTTCCTCATCTTCATGTACTTCAATTTTTATATCTTTTACTTCCCCCTCAAAATTTATCAATCCTGTTGCATGGTGATCTCCTTTTCCTTCATTTCCTGCAGCTACAATATTACAAAATCCATATTCAAAAAATTTATCGTTCTCAATAGTACTTATTCCACTAGACATAGACTGATTACTTCCTAATGTTATATTGTTAATCAATGGCAAATTTTCTTTTTTTGCTTTTTCATATGCATATTCTAATGCTGCACTTAGCATGGAATTATTGTAAAATCCATTTATTTTTTTTAGTTTAACTACTATTAGCTCACTACTTTCTGCAACTCCTGAGTATTCATTATCTACACGTCCTAATCCACTACATATTCCACTTAATGCCGTTCCTATGCCTTCCTCGTCTATAGACAAATTTTTATTATTTTCTTGTATTGCCTTGTTTAAATCCTCTCTAGTATATTCAGTTCCTATAATAAATCCATCAGGAGGATTTTCATCTTTTGTCTGATCCCATAAGTAGCGAATCTTTGAAGTTCCATCCGGATATATAAAATCAGGATGCAAGTAATCAATCCCTGAATTTGCAATGCAAATTAAAACTTTACTACCACTTATATCTATATTAGGATTTGTTTTAAAATAATTTGCTCCTATTTCCTCTGTTGCAGTTATCCCATTTTCTGTACTTAAGTTAATTTTAGCTAATTGAGTCATCTTTATATGTCTCTCAATTGAAATTATTGATTTTAATCCATAAATATATGAACTCTGATCTATATTATTTTTATCTAAATATATAATTCCAAAATTCTTATGTATCTTATAAAGTTTAACCATTCCATTTAATTTATCTAGATCTTCATATATGTCTTCATTAAAATGAATATAAAAGGAGGGTATATATCTATCATAATCTATATCTTCATTAACTTTACTATGATGCAACTGTCTCACATTATTTGAATTTTTGGCAATAACTAACGATTTATTACCATCTTTTAGTAACACATTTTTTATTTCACAGTTCGTTCCTGTTGTAACATAAACTTCTAATTTTTTTTCTTTTACATTTAATTTTTTTAAATATAAACTCCATGTTCCTTCGTTTATTGATTTTTTTGATGTCATTTTTATAGTTAAGGATTTTTCATTTTTAGAACTTATGTCTATGCTTGTATTTTCTAAATCAAAGGTATTTCCTATTGAATCAAAATCTAATGGTCCCAAGAAATTATTATACTGGTTATATATGTATATACATATATCTTGTGAGTCTATTATATCTATATATAATTTTTTCACACCTTTTTTTATGTTTAATTCACATTTAGAGTATTCTTCATCTTCTTTTAATTTAACTGCTTTTTTCAAATAAAAATTATGCTTATATTTTTGCTTCAATCTACTAAGTTCTCCTATGTAGCTTTCTACTTCTTTTAAATCTATTATTACTGGGATATTTAAAGTTTCACATTTATTTAATATATATTGAATTTCTTTTTCTAAATTGGTTACATTCCAATCCCTATTGGATTTTTCTATACTTATTAATATAGATTTAACACATTCAATAGAATTTTTTTTACTTATTTTATACTTTTATTTTACATAATTTTTTATGTTTTCGTCTTTTCCTAAAAATTTTGATATAGTTTCAACTTTCTCATATATGTTAACAATGCATTCATCATATTCTAAAATAGCTTTACAATATATAAAAATCCCTCCTCAACAAATTCTTTTATCAAAATATTATATGTGTATATTTGTATGTAATGATAGTTTTGTCACTAATTAATATGGGTAATCTGCAAATTGATAGATATAACTTACGATAACTAGTTTTAACTAATATGTTAATTACTCAAAGCTTTTCAAAATTAGCATATGAAAATTAAAAAAGAAACTACCATTAAATTTTATTAAAATTTAATGGTAGTTTCTTTTTTAATTAATATCGATTATAAAAATTTGTGAATTTTTCAAATTATATTGAGTTCTTTTCATACAATTATTACCTATAATTTTAACTTTTTTACTTTCTATAATATTGCAGATAGCTTCTCCGTAAGTTAAGCAACTTTCATATTCAACTTTTGTAAATTTACATTTCTTTAGATTAAAAAGCGCTGAAGACGTCTTTCCACATATGTGTATTACCCCTTCGCCAATACATGTCGAAGCTCTTTCTAATATATTGATAGTTGTTTTACTAACTACTTCTTCATATACTTTTGGGCCAACAATATTTATATCTCCTACTGGGTCACTATAGGATATTATCTTAGCTCCTTTTTCATATCCTTTAACTATATAATTAACTATATTATCCTCAATAATATTCATTAACTTGTCTATACACTCAAGGTTCTTTCTAACCCCTTTATAAAAATACTTTAAGTCTACAAGTAAAGATATAATTGTCATAGGTCCGCAAACATTCAAAGTTACTATTTCATTTTTTGAACTTAGTATACTTATTGATTCTAATACTTCTTTTATCCTTCCATTGTCAAAATCTATATTATCTAATTTAGATAATTCTTCTAAACTAGAAAATGCATAATCTCTTGACCTAGGACAGTTTTTTTCATCTCCTAAGTTTATATTTGCACCAAAAGCTTCAGCCTCTACTGTAGTACAAAATGGCAACTTGCAAATACTATCTTTTCTATAATCTTTTAAACTTTTCGATATGTATGCCATATCATTTGCATTCTTATGTAAATTAGGAAAACTTAAATTAGAACCCTGTATTATCTCTAGTGGTATATTTTCATTATCTATCTGATCACATTTAAACTCTAATTTTTCCATATTTCCCCCTATATAAAAGTCTTTTTTAATTCTTCAAACTTTAACTCCGTTCCTATTATACAAAGTTTAGGACAAATTTTTAAGCAACTTTTTTTAATGTCATATTTACCATTTACATAATTGAACTCCAATAGACTATTTCCACTATTTACAAAACCTTTACATCTTATTATTTTACCTAATGACTCTGTTTCTAAAGTTTCAAAGATTTTTTCTATATCTTTTGTAGAGTATGTTTTAATAGGCATTAAAGCTATAGATGAGATTTCTTTCATGCTTTCACTTATATCTTTAGTTTTTATTTTTTTTATATCTTCATCGCTAAAATTAGCTAACTCATTAATATTTTTAGTTACTTTATAAAATTCTTCACTATCCCATTCTTCATAAATTATGTATGAGTTTTCATTTATATTTTTCAATGAATTAATTACCATATTTAAATTTTCATTATCTATAAGTTGAGATTTACTTATTGTTATTGTCTTAGCATTTTTTATTTGGTCTTCATAAAATTCACCAAAATTATCTATATAATCGAAATAATTAACTCCATCTACCACAGTAATTATAGAATTTAATTTTAAATATTTTTTAAGCTTTTTATCATTAAGCATTACTAATATTTCACTGAGTAAACCTACTCCAGTTGGCTCTATTACTATTCTATCAGGACTAAGTTTTTCTATAATTTCCTCTATAGTGTTTTTAAAATTTAATTTTATACTACAGCATATACATCCATTTTGAAGTTCTATAACTTCTAGTCCATCTTTTTTTATAAGTTCTCCATCTATTCCTATTTGTCCAAACTCATTTTCTAAAACTACAACTTTTTCATTCTTATTATCATTTAGTATTTTTTTTATAAGCGTAGTTTTTCCAGAACCTAAGAATCCAGAGACTATATCTATTTTTATCATTTAATCACCTTTTAAAATTTTAAGCAGTCTGTAAATAATCTTTCATATCCTTCTTTTGTAGATAATTCGAAATAATTTATATCACTTGCTATAAAATCCATATTTTTTCTAATATTCTTAGATAATAAACTCATAATAGCTCCTGTTTTAGAGGAGTTTCCTATATATGTTATCTTATCTTTAAGCTCTTTTGGTATTATACCAACCCCAACTAAACTTTCTATGCTTAGATGCTTCCCAAATTGTCCAGCTATTATTACTTTATCTAACTCATTTATATCCATGTTAACTTGATCTGCTAATGCATAAATTCCTGATAAAATAGCTCCTTTTGCAAGTTGCACTTGTCTTATATCTTCTTGAGTTATAGATATTTCTTTATCACCTTTAGATATTATAAATCGTCTCTTTTTATTTTCATCTGCTATGTAATCACTTAAGTGACTTATTTTTTTATTATCTTTTGCAGCATCTTTTTTTACTATACGCCCTGTCTTTCCTATAAGTTTTAATCTTGCTAATTCACTAATTGCATCAACAATTCCGCTTCCACATATTCCTACAGGTTTCTGATTTCCTATAGTATTGATATTTATTTGATTTTCAATTTTGATATTTTCAATAGCCCCATCTCCAGCCCTCATTCCACAGCTTATATTCATACCCTCTAATGCAGGTCCTGCTGCACATGAACAAGATACTAACTCACCTTTTTTAGATAAGACCATTTCTCCATTTGTACCTATATCTATAAATAATACATTTTTATCTGTCTCTTTTAAGTTACTAACACATACACCCGCTACAATATCAGCCCCTATATAACTAGATACGCCTGGAAGTAAATACACACTTCCAAACTTAGATATTTCTATACCTAAGTCTTTAGCCCTAACATTTTTACTTTTCACAAAAGTAGGTGAATATGGAGATTTTCCTATAGACATAGGGTTAATATTTAATAATACATGCATCATAGTTGTATTTGCAGCTATTGAAACTTCATATATATTAGATACATTTATAGAATTTTTATTACATAATTTTTTTATTAAA